>NZ_JAWQUO010000022.1:0-84883 GCF_033446605.1 Iodobacter sp. CM08
AGCAAAATGTCGGCGCTTGGTGCTTGCATGCGCAAATTGGTTCACCTGTGCTTCGGCGTCCTGAAAACACAAAAAAAATATCAAGCTGAGTATCAAAATGCTTGACCGGCAAGACGGTATCTACGAGCTAGCACTATTGCGTTGATCTTCTCAGATAAACGACAAAAAATGAGCAAGAGACATCATCAGGGTGGTTTTTGCTGAGCTATCCCGCTCATCAGGGAAAATAATGGCTTATCCCTCCGCCCCGCTTGATTCCTGCTTGGGTGGCAGGGGTGATAAATAGCCGATGATGAGCAGTAAAATCCCCACGCCAATAAAGCTGACGATGCGCTCTATGCCGCTGATTCTGGATAAATCGATAATAAAGAGTTTGGCTACCACCACCACTAAGAGGGCCGCACCACTAAACCAGAGCGATCTATCCAGTTTACGGGCAGAAAACAGCATGATGCCAAAGGCCAGTAGCGTCCAGAAAATGGATAGTGAGGCTTGCACTAGGGTGGAATGCAGCAGCGCACTGGCCACATACGGCACATCGCCCCAATGGTGCAGGGTGCGCAGTAAGACGCCATTGAGCCAGACAAAGGCCGTGAACCCAACCCCGATCTTTAGCCACTGCTGTGGTAAACCGCCGCGCAGCTTATCCACGCGATACAGCCATAAGCCGATTAAGGCAAAGATGCCGATTTGGATCAGATCGAGCGGATTAAGTAGCGGCCAGCGGCTGCCGCTTTGGCTAAGGTTGGCGTAAAAAGTCCACAGCCACATGATAAGCATCACGGGGGCCGAGGCAATAGCGCATAGGCGCAGCATGCTGCCACGGCGGGTAAGCTGCATGGCGGCCAGTGCAAATAATCCCCAAGCTAGCATAAAGATTTGCTGCATATTGCTGGAGCGAATGGCTTCTAATACCGAGAAAGGTAAGGCAAGGCCGTGGTGCAGGCCGCGCAATAAAGCGCCGTTAAACCAAATAAATAAGGTGGCAAGCAGGGTATAGGCTAGCCAATTGGGTAAAGCAGTCTGATCGCGAAATAGGCTAGCTTTCTGATCGCGCCACGCCATATACAGCGCGCCAAATACCGCCAGCTGTGCCAGCTCTAGTAGATTAAAGAGCGGCAAATAGCGGATGGCCAAGAGGCTGCCATCGTTAAAGTTGGCGATCAGCAGCCAAGCCCATAGCACGGTAAGTAAAGCACACACGCTGATGCGGGTTGCCAGTAGCCCACCTAGGCGTTTAGCCGCCAGCACGGCCAAGACCGATGTCGCGCTCCAAAATAGCGCAAAGACCGCCTGCACTTTCAGCGAGTTAATCAGGGTAGTGAGGCTGTAATCCTCGCCTCCCCAATGGGCAAACACGCGCAGCAGGATGGCGTTTAGCCACAGAAACCCCAGCCCAAGTAAACTAGGAGCCAGCCATGGTGTGAGATCAAGCAAATCCAGCTTGCGTAAGCGCCTGATCCAAGCCAGCAGCCCCACTAGCCCAAAGCCAAAGGCGATATCTAGCGGATTGAGTAGCGGTACATAAGGCAGTGGCTCGGCATTGCCATCACTGCCAAGTGCCAATAGCGCCCAGATCACTAATCCTGCCGCAATCGGTGCGGCACCTGCCACAAAATAAGCGCGGGGGAAGCGTGCAATGGGCCAGCTGATTTTGCTGCCATATTCGGCCAGCAGCCAAAGCACGGCGGCGCTGATGATAGGCCAAGCCACATTGCGCCATACTCCTTCTGGCACGGCTTGGCGTATTAGCCAGGCCAGCTCGGTGGCTAGCAAAATACTAATGAGCCATATGCCTATCGCATGCAATATTTCGATGGCGGGATGATCTTCTTCATGCCTATGAAGTAGCCACAGCGCCAATGCTAAGGCCAGCGGCCATGCCAGCATGCCCAGCCCCGTCATCGCATGGCTGTGATGAATCAGTACTTGCAATAACATCAAGCCAAGCACTGGAAAGAGGGCGAGCGCAGGCAGGCGCAGCAGCGGCCATGCCCATTTTTTGCAAGCTAAGCTGGTCAGTAGCGCGCTAAAGCCAATAAAAATCACCTCGGCAGAGTATTGCTCTGAGCCGAGGACAAAGGCTTCAATCTCATAGAGGCCAGCACCCAGCCACCAGGTTAATCCCCATGCTGCCAGTAAGGGCGAGAGGGTAATCCCAGGTTTAAACCATTCCAGCGCCGCTTTTTTTTGCAATAAATAGCCGCTAAATAAGCCAGATAAAGCCAGCATCAGGCCGCCGATATAGCCGCTATTGAGGATGGCAATGGCGTTTTCATTGAGCGGGCCAGCCTGATTAAAGAAGGCGATGCCAGCAATGGCTTGCAAGACCAGTGCACAAAGCAGGGAGCGTAGTCTTTGCTGACGTAAGCTCACCCAAATAATCGCCGCCGCTTCAACTGCCCAGCTGGCGGCGGTGGTGCGGGCATCAAAGGCCAGTGGAATGGCTAGCGTGGCAAACAACACACCCAGCGCTAATAGGGCCTCAAATAATAGGCGCAGCTCGTCTCGTTTACGTTGCCACAGATATTGGGCAATGCCGATATAAAAAGTGGATAGGGCAACGGCGCTGCCCGCCAGTGCAAATTGAATCTCATGCACCAGAGCAGCCTGCAGGCCAAAGGCCGCCAGCGGTGTGCCAAAAATCAGCGTGCCGTCTACATAGCTTTTAAGCGCGATTTGCTGCCGCAGGGCATAGAGCAGGGCAATACCGACATAAAACAAGAAAAATAAAATTAAAAATGGCTCGGTACTGGTTAAGAGTTCAGGCCGGTATTTAAGCGCTCCCCAGCTTGTGGCAATCCCAAAGGTAAAGACAAAGCCGAGTAAATTCAGTGGTCGCCACGTTTTATACCAAGCCATGGCGAAAATACCGGCATTCAGCAGCGCAAAATAACCAAACAGCGCGATATGGCTGCCGCTACCGGTGGAGGTCAAGATCGGGGCTAAAAAACCGCCCGTAATCCCCATTACTGCCAGCGATCTGGCGTCTTGTTTAATCGCCAGAATGGCGGAGAACACGGCGATCAGCACTAAAAACGCCAGTGCAAAGCCAGCAGGAATCACGGCAAACTTGAGCGCGGTAAAGGCGGTAAGATAAAGCACGCCCACACCACCGCCTTGCATAATCAGCGCGTATTCGCGGCGTTTATCACGTAATCGCCAGCCAATCACTAAGAGGGCAACGGCACCGAGCGCCGTGCCAGCAAAGCGCAGCTCTACCGGCAGCATGCTGTTGTCGGCGGCAAATTTCAGTAAAAACGCCACACCAAAAAAGAGAATTAAGATCCCAACCCGCACCACGGTATTGCCGCCCAATAGCCAATTTTTGGCCATTTGATAAGCATTATTAAATTGGGTGTCTAGCCAGCTTGGCTCTGCCTGTGGGCGAGGGCTAAGGGCTTGGGGCGGCTCGGCGGCTTGGGAGAGCGGCGTGGTATCTGGCTGAGATGGGCTAATTGCAATGCTTGGTAAAATAGGCGTGACGGCTTCGGGCATAGCAGCAAGGCTAGGCTCAGGCGTAAGTGCTGCAGGTGCCGAGGTAATATTTTGTTCTGGAGTGAGTGCGTCAGTGGCGAGGGTAAGGCTTGGCTCTGGTGCTAGCTCTTCAGCTGCGAGGGTAATGCTTGGCTCAGGTGTTAACGCTTCAGGCTTAGGGATGATTAGCTTGGCTGGCTCAATGTTGTTGGCTTCGCGGGCCGTGGCTTTCATTTGCGCTACTTCTGCCTGCAAAAACGCCAGTGATTGCTCTAGTTGATCCACCCTTTGCCTTAAGCTAAGCACGCTGGCGTTAGCTACAGGTGGTGTTTGCTCCTGCTTACTTGCCTGAGCTGGGCTGGTGGATTGCTTACTTATAAAAATGTAAATCACAAAACCCAATAGGCCGCAGCCAAATGCGCCTTCCACACCAAATTGAAATCCACCCCAAATCATAGCGATCAAAATAAAGATACTGGCTTTCATGTGCGCCCTTGCTGTGCATGCATTCATGGGTACGACGCACCCATTTACGCATCTGAATAAGAGGATGGTTTTTTAGCGTGGATTACGGTGAAATTTACCTGCTTGATTTAAATAACTGATGTTATGCAGTATTCATTTTTTAGTGCCTTCGGCACGTTGATTTTGCTGCGCTCTCCCCGCTGAATCGGATGCGTGCTTCAAGGTGGGGTAAGCCAATCCTATCAACTTAAGCAATATGCCATTCGTAGGGCGGGTGCAACCCGCGAGTCATGCTAAAAAAACGCGGGTTTCACCCGCCCTACGATGTTTCCTTGCAATAGATAGATAACATCAGTTAAATAATGTTGTTAAAGCAGAGTATTGCCCCTACCATTTTTTCTTGGCTGGCTTGCCTGTGGTTTTAGCTGGCCTTAAATCATCACCTTCTTGATAGCTTTTTAAAATGCTTTCAGAAAGCTGCAGCACGGCCGTCGCGTAGAGCGTGCTTTTGTTGTAGCGGGTAATCACATAAAAATTATTAAAGCCTAAAAAGTGGCTGGTAAAACCTGGCTCGGTTTCTAGCGAGAACAGTACGGCTTTTTCTGCCGTATCCAGCTCGTTGATCGGCACGACGCCTTTTTGCATGAGCTCGCCCACGCTGTAATGCAGATTAAATTTATCAGCGAAAACATCACTTAAATCAGCGTTGATGTTGACTGCGGTGTAGGCGGTTTTACCCTGCTGCCAACCATGCTCTTTTAAATAGTGGGCGACGCTGGCGATGGCGTCATTAGGGTGGTTCCAGATATCGCGGTGGCCGTTTTGGTCGTAATCCACGGCGTATTGTCGAAACGATGAGGGCATAAATTGCGGCCAGCCCATGGCCCCTGCGTAAGAGCCTTTAAAGCTGAGTGGGTCTTCGTTTTCTTCACGTGCTAATAGTAAGAATTCGGTGAGCTCTTTTTGAAAGAATTCAGCTCGGCGTGGGTAATCAAAGGCAATGGTGGTGAGTACGTCTAAAATATGAAAGCTGCCGGTGTTTTTACCATAATTAGTTTCTGCGCCCAAAATCGCTACGATGACTTCTGGCTCTACCCCGTAGCGCTCGCTGATTTCTTTGATGGCAATGGCGTGTTCACGCCAGAATTTAGCCCCCGCCAAGCTGCGCGCTGGGTTTACAAAGTTCACCCGAAAGGTATACCAAGGTCTAGCGGTAGAAGGGCGATCTAAAATATCTAAAACATTGCTTTTGGGCGTGGCGCGGCTCAGCGTTTGTACTAGCTCTTCTTCGCTAAATTGGTAAGCGGCTGCGGTGGCTTTGATATAGGCCTGCACATCTTCACGGGCAACGAGGGCTTCATCGGCGTGGGCGAAACCCATCAGGCTAACTAATAACAGGGGAAGAAATTTACGCATTGTTTTCACTTACATAATGTGTGGAAGGGTGGGCTATGCTGTGCCCCTATTGGGAGAGCGCCGTAGAAAGTAATTGTGCAGTGATATCTACAATCGGAATCACGCGCTGATAATCCATTCTGCTTGGGCCTATCACACCCAGTGTGCCAACAATTTCGCCGTTGACGCGATAGGGCGCAGTAATTACTGAGCATTCATCTAGGGGAGCCAAGCCAGATTCATCGCCGATATAAATTTTAACGCCATCCGCGTGATTGCCTAGATCTAACAACTGCAGTAGCGCCGTTTTTTGCTCGAATAGCGCAAACAGCTGGCGCATTCTGATGACATTTGAGGATAAATCACCAAAGCCTAAGAGCTGGTGCTCGCCTGCAATCACCATGGAATCACTATGTTGTGCCAAAGAAGCGCCAACAGCTACGGCGGCATTCATCAGGCCGACAATATCGCTTTTAAGCCGAACTAACTCGTTTTGTACTAGATGAGTGAGTGCCGAAAGGGTTTTGCCTGAGCAATATTCATTCAAAACATTGGCAGCTTCAATCAGCTCGCTGGCGCTAAACAGCCGCTCGGTTTGTAAAATACGGTTTTGTACATCGCCATCGCTGGTGACTAAAATCAGCAGCACACGACGCTCTGATAGCTGCATAAATTCGATTTGCTTGAGCAAAATATCGTGGCGCTTAGGGCTTTGTACCATGCCGGCAAATTGGGTGAGCTGCGATAAAATCTGCGATGCAGCCGCCACGCTGCGCTGAGGGCTATCGATGGGGAGCTGCTCGGTGAGTTCGGTAATAGTGGGTTGATCTAAAGCTTGTACTGTAAGCAATGAATCAACAAATACACGGTAAGCTAGCGCGGTAGGAACTCGGCCTGCCGAGGTATGTGGGCTGGCAACAAAGCCCAGCGCTTCTAAATCAACCATAGTATTGCGAATGGTTGCCGAGCTAATATCTAGCCCAGAAAAGTGCTGCAGCGCTTTAGAGCCAATAGGTTGCCCGTCGGCAATGTAGCGCTCGACGAGGGTTTTAAGTAGAATTTGAGAACGATCGTTCAGCATATTGGCTAATGGCGCTAGAGTTTATGGCGAATCTTACTTTGTTTTACAAGGACTTTTGCATCCAAGCAAGATGTGCTGTGTTGTTTTAGTGAGTTTAAAGCAAAGCGCGCGGGTGTTTTTTTATTAAATTTCGGGTCTAATAAGCTTATGCATAGTCTACTGTTCAAAACCATTGCCGTGGTTGGCCGTACGGGCACACCGACCTTAGACGAGCCGATTCGCCGTCTTGCCGCACTACTGGCTCGCGCAGGCGTCAAGGTTTTCTTAGATCAAGCCACTGCGGATGAGCATGGTATCACCGAACATCAGACGGTTAGCCGCGATAATATCGGCAAAGTGGCTGATCTGGTGATTGTGCTGGGTGGTGATGGCACGATGCTAGGCGTTGCTCGCTTATTGGCTCCTTACCGCATCCCCCTTGTAGGTATCAATCAAGGCCGTTTGGGCTTTATGACTGATATTTCGGTGGATGAGATGGACGAGCTGGTGATTGCAATGCTGTACGGTGAGTTTATCCCCGAAGAGCGCATCCTGCTTGAAACCACCGTAGTGCGTGATGGCCATGAAATCGATAACGCACTGGCGTTTAATGACGTGGTGTTTAGCCGTGGTAATACCGGCGCCATGATCGAGTTCGAAATCTTTATCGATGGGCGCTTTGTCTATAGCCAGCGCTCGGATGGCCTGATTGTTTCTACGCCTACCGGCTCCACGGCCTATGCGCTGGCCTCGGGTGGGCCGATTTTGCATCCAAGCTTACCTGCTATTGCGCTTGTGCCCATCTGCCCACAATCTTTATCTAATCGCCCGATTGTGGTGAATGATACCTGTGCGGTGGAGTTCTTACTGACGCGCTCGCAAGATGCACGGGTTTATTTTGATAATCAATCGCACTGTGATCTGCACGAAAAAGACCGCGTATTGATTAGCCGCTACCGCAACACTTTAAGAGTGCTGCACCCTAATAGCTATCACTATTACGACACCCTAAGAGAGAAACTACGCTGGGGCGAGCGTTTGTAAGGGGGTAATTTAATTCAAAACCCAAATCTTGAACCAGAGAGAGCACGCAGGACACGGAGTTACACAGAGAAAAACGAGGACATATCGCTTTATGGCGTCATCCATCTCATCTGTTTTTTGCCGCTGTGCTTAAAAATATTAAACGTGCAGTTTTAGACAGAAATCGCTGATGTATTGCTTAATAAATGGTTTTCTCTGTGATCCTCCGTGTTCTCCTTAACTTCGTGGTTTAAGGTTTGGGTTTATTTTCTTTCGTGGTAACTGTAACCAAGGTGTAAACAAAGCGCATGCTGCTTTCTATCTCACTTAAATCATTTGTTATCGTCGACGAGCTTGTCCTCGATTTTGCCTCTGGCTTAACCACCTTAACGGGGGAAACGGGCGCGGGTAAATCCATTGTGATTGATGCTTTGGGCTTGCTTTTAGGGGGGAGGGCAGAAAGTGCGGTCGTGCGCCACGGGGCAGATAAGGCTGAGTTGCAAGCGCGGTTTGTCGTCCCCCACACAACCTTGGCATGGCTAGAGGCCGAGGCCTTGCAAGGGGATGAAGGTGGGGAGCTGCTGATCCGGCGCAATATAGATAGCCATGGTAAGTCCCGTGCTTGGATCAACGGGATTTCTGCCACCTTGGCCCAGCTAAAAACACTGGGTGAGCAGTTGGTGGATATCCACGGCCAGCATGCGCCGCAATCCTTATTGCGCCCCGATGTGCAGCGTGATTTAGTCGATGGCTATGCGGGCTCAACTGCGCTGGCGCGAGATGTGGCGGGGCTATTTAAAGATTGGAAAATCGCCACCGATGAATTAGCTACAGCCAGCAATAATGCCGAGGCTTTTGAAGCAGAACGCGAACGCCTGCAATGGCAGGTCGAAGAAGTCGCGGCCTTGCAATTTACTGCGGCAGAATGGCCCGAGCTACAAGCCGAGCATAAGCGCTTACACCACGCAGCTAGCCTGATTGATGGGGTGCAAAGCAGCCTATTGATGCTGGCTGATGGCGATGAAAATTGCCAATCTTGGCTAGGAGCCGTGGCGACTAAGCTCAGTGCCTTGGCCGATTTTGATGCGGGTATTTCTGAGACGCTTGAATTACTAGCCAGCACTGAAGCGCAGATGACCGAGTCGGTGTACGCGCTACGCCGTTACGCTGATCATCTCGAGCTAGATCCGGCGCGCCTTGCCGATGTCGAGGGCCGCCTAGACGCTATCTTTCGTATGGCGCGTAAATACCGTGTCGAACCTGCGGATTTACCAGAAAAACTCGCCAGCTGGCAAGAGCGCTTGGCCGAATTAGGCGGAGCGCAAGGCCTAGAAGCCGTACGCCGCCGAGCACAAAAATTAGAAGCAGAATACCGCAAGCAAGCTGCAACGCTTTCAAATAAACGTAAAGCAGCGGCAGCTAAGCTAGGTAAATTGGTTACTGCAGAATTACAACTGTTGGCCTTGGTGGGCAGCCGTTTTGAAATTGCCCTACATGCTCACGAAGCCCCAGCCAGTTTTGGCTTAGAAACTATTGAATTTATGGTGGCCAATCACCCAACCACCCCAGCCAGAGCGATGGCAAAAGTGGCTTCCGGTGGTGAGTTGTCTCGGATTAGCTTGGCCTTGCAAGTGATTACCAGCCAAGTTGCTAATGTGCCTACTTTGATTTTTGATGAGGTGGATGTGGGGATTGGCGGGCGCGTGGCCGAGATTGTTGGCCGCATGTTGGCCGATTTAGGCGCGGCGCGACAAGTGCTGTGTATTACCCATTTACCTCAAGTTGCAGCGTGTGGGTTTCAACAGCTACAAGTGAGCAAAACCCAATCCGCAACTGGCGTACTGAGCACTATCCGCATGCTAAGCATCGAAGAGCGCATCGAAGAAATCGCCCGCATGCTAGGCGGAGTAGAAATCACCGGCACTACCCGCCAGCATGCAGCAGAAATGTTGGGAGTGGCCGCGGTTTAGTTGCAGTTGTATTTCAAATATAAACCCAAGTCCTGGACCACGGAGAGCACGGAGTTTCACGGAGAAAACCATCATTTAAGGCTCGTGGTTGGATAATGGTTTTTTAAAGGTTTTCTCCGTGGCCCTCCGTGTTCTCTTTAACGCCGTGGTTTAAGATTTGGGTTTAATGTTTTTGTTATTTTGGGTTTTTATGAATGATTTAGATTTTATGAATGAGGCCCTGCAAGAGGCGCAGCGCGCCAAAGAGTTGGGCGAGGTGCCGGTAGGGGCGATTGTGGTGCATCAGGGCCAGATTATCGGCCGTGGCTGCAACCAACCCATCTTGCGCCATGATCCAAGCGCACACGCAGAGATGATGGCGATTCGCCAAGCGGCACGTCATCTGGGCAATTATCGCCTGCCAGAGTGCGAGTTATTTGTGACTTTAGAGCCATGCATTATGTGCGCTGGCGCGATCTTGCATTCACGGATTGCCCGTGTTGTATATGCGGCAACCGATCCTAAAACGGGGGCGGCGGGCAGTGTGATTAATCCTTTTGCCGATTGCCGATTAAATCATCAAACGCAAGTGGTGGATGGGGTGATGGCGCAGGAGTCTGCTGACTTACTCAGGGCGTTTTTTCGTGAGCGTCGGCAAGCTGAAAAAGATCGCAAGAAAACTGTCGTATAAATTTCACTATATTGTTTAATATTTACACTTGACTCGGTAGTGGCCGTAAACTACATCTTCACTCTTAATGGGGATGTGGGGATGAAAAAATTATTACTCGCTGTTGCAATGGCAGCTTTACTTGGTGGATGCGCGACTCCGCCCGCACCACTGGCGGCAGTGCCAACCGCCATTCCTTCGGTTAAATCACATAATAAACAAGTGGTGGCTTATATCCGCACTTGGCCTATTGGCTCTACACCGCTTGATATGGATAAGGGCCGCCGCTGGAGTGCTAATGATATTCAAGGTGATCAACTCACCACTTTAAATTTAAGCTTTGGTTTGATTCGTAATGAAACTGATGTGTATATTAAAGACCTAGAACCACAGCCTAATTCAGATAAAACCGCTACCATTGCCCCATTTGCCAATATGTGGGATGAGGTGGCAAAGCTACAAACTAAATATCCCCATTTAAAAGTAAATGTCTCTATTGGTGGCTGGGGAGCGGATGGTTTTTCTCAATTATCTAGAACACCAGAGTCGCGGGCTAAATTTATTGCTAATGTGATTAAATTAATAGATGAACACAAATTAGTAGGGATTGACTACGATTGGGAATACCCCGTTGGCCCAGATTGGCTGCCTATTGCAAAAGACCCAAGCGATAAAGAAAACTACCCTAAGCTTTTAGAAGAAACCCGCAGCGCTTTAAATGAATATGGCGCTAAAATGGGCAAGAGCTATCAATTGTCGGTAGCTGTACCCGCTGCCGCATGGTTTCTAAAAAATATTGATGTAGTGCGTGTGGCTAAATCTGTTGATTTTATGAAAGTGATGGCTTATGACTTTGCCGGATCTTGGAGTAAAAATACTAGCCATCATACTAATCTATATCAAAATAAATTAGATCCTGATGGTGGCGGCTGGAGTGCCGATCAAGCGATGAATTTGTATATTGACGCGGGTGTTTCGCCAAGCAAATTATTATTAGGTAGTGCCTTTTATGGCCGCGCTTGGCAAGGTGTTGCCGCTAATAATAATGGCCTATATAACGCCTTCAAGAAAGGGGCCTTTGATGATGGCATCACTTGGCAAGACATCAAAGCGTTGAAGGCAAAGGGTGCAACGCGCTATTGGGATCCTGTGGCTAAAGCGCCTTGGTTGTACGATGGTAATTTAATGATTACCTACGAAGATCAAGAAAGCTTGAAGTACAAAGCGCAGTATATTAAAAGCAAGCACCTTGGTGGAATCATGGTTTGGGAGTATGGCCATGATATGGATAGCGAGCTGCCAAAAGTGATTAATGAATCATTGATGTAACCTACCTTAATAAAAAAAGGCTACTTTCGAGTAGCCTTTTTTTATTGTTATTTTAAGAAAACTAGCCGATTCATTTGCAACTAAGTTGCTAATGAATCGATTAGTAAACATTAAAAAAGTGATATACCTCATTACGCTTTGTTTTAAATGAGCTGAATTGCTTAATCGCTGTAAAAATGCAGGTAATGCCATTGGAGTAATCCCTAGTATTTTGTCTGCTTAAAAATTTTCTTGATCATCATTGTTGGCATTTTGTTGCGCCGTTATTCACTAATAAATACGGGTTTTTAAAAAACATACCAAATTAAAATAAATCCTTGATGTTGGTCAAGTTTTAGCTAATGATTGTAAAACAATGCCGCATAAATATAAGTGGCAAGTAATGTCGATACCATGGGGCGCATTTATCTAGCGTTGACTTAATCCAAATGGCTTGTGCTCAATATTTATATTGAGGATTGCCTGTGCTTGTTTGTTTTTATTTAGTCATTCTCCTAGGGGTAAATCCCCGTTTAATTTTAAAGGGTTGCTAATAATGAAGAAAGCATTAAATCGCGTAGCTCGTCCTCTACTGATGTCTGTTTTATTAGGTGGAGCATTCAATGCCATGGCTGCTGAACGCGTCGATTTGGAGGGGTTTGTGGCCCCTGCTGGAATTACAGCTCGTGGCTTAGCTGATGATGGCGTACACAGCTTACTGGGCTTACAAGCTGATGAATTAAAAGCCGCGCGTAGTCAAACTTATCCTGATGGTAAAGTGGTCACTCGCTATCAACAATTTCACCAAGGCGTGCCAGTTTGGGGGGAGGGCGTGGTTGAAAACCGTGCTGCTGGCCTCGCTCAGCCTGCTTTGTCTGGCGCCATGCTGCGTAATCTAAGCAATGATATTCCAAGCGCTAAGCCACTGTACTCGCAAGCGCAAATTCTAAGCCTTGCCAAAACACAGGCACGGGCAATTAAAACTGAAAACGAACAAGCCAAGCTGTATGTCAAGTTGGGTGCAAATAATGTGGCACAACTGATCTATGTGGTGTCATTTATCAATGGCAGCGCTAATAAGCCAAGCCGCCCACACTTTATTATTGATGCTAATACTGGCGTGGTGCTGGATCGCTGGGAAGGAATTACCCATAAAGACGCCACCGGCCCAGGCGGTAATACCAAAACCGGCAAGTATCTCTATGGTACAAACTATGGCCCTTTAGTGGTCAGCGATGATTGCAAAATGGTGAGCACTAATGTGATCACGGTTAATTTAAATCATGGAACAACAGGCTCTACGCCTTATCAGTTTACTTGCCCAAATAACCCTGGCATTGCTGTGAATGGCGCTTTTTCACCGCTGAATGATGCCCATTATTTTGGTAATGTGGTTTTCAATATGTATAAAGACTGGCTCAATCTACGTCCCATTAGCCAAATCCTAACGATGAAAGTGCATTACGGTACTAGCTACGAAAATGCTTTCTGGGATGGCTCTGCCATGAATTATGGTGATGGTGCCAATACTTTCTATCCTCTGGTTTCGATCGATGTTTCAGGGCATGAAATTAGCCATGGCTTTACAGAGCAAAACTCAGGCTTGGTGTATTCCAAGCAATCAGGGGGTATGAACGAAGCGTTTTCGGATATGGCCGGTGAAGCTGCTGAGCTGTATATGAAAGGCAAAAATGACTTCCAAGTTGGCGCAGAAATTTTTAAAGCCAACGGCGCACTGCGCTATATGGATGATCCAACTAAAGACGGCCGCTCGATCGGCCATGCTAGCCAATACAACGATAGCCTCGATGTGCACTTAAGTAGTGGGGTGTACAACAAAGCGTTTTATTTGCTATCAACCAAGCCAGGTTGGAACACTCGCAAGGCTTTTGAAGTGATGGCCGACGCTAACCATCTGTATTGGATAGCCAACAGCACCTTTAATCAGGGCGCTTGTGGCGTGGAAAAAGCTGCGGCTAGCCGTGGTTATGTGGTGGCTGATGTGACTTCTGCCTTTAGTGGGGTTGGGGTGAGCTGCTTGACCACACCACCGGTGACTAAAGTATTGGTTAAAGCTGTACCTGTAACTGGCATTAATTTGGCAACCAATGCCAGTATCACTTACACCATCGCGATCCCTGCAGGTGCTAAAAACCTGACCTTCAAAACATCTGGCGGTACAGGGGATGCAGATATTTACGCCAAATTTGGTGCAGCAGCTTCAACCACCACTTTTGATGCTAAATCTGATGGTGGCACTAATACAGAAACCATCACCGTTGCAGCGCCAAAAGCAGGCACTTACTACCTACTGCTTAATGGCTACTCCTCTGTAACGGGTGTATCGCTGGTCGCAAACTATCAGTAATTAAGCCGATAACAGCCCCGCTCTTTGCAGAGTGGGGCTTTTTTTTTTGGATTTGATCCCCGTTTTAATAAGGAACTGTGATGAACCGGAAGCTATTAGCATTAATGCTGTGCGGCTTATTTGCCGCCTCTACCGCTGAAGCGGCACCAAAAAAAGTCTGGATTACCCTAGGTGATGCGGCCTTCTTACAGCTGCAAAAGTTAGCCCCTGCCACCATTGCCAAAGAAAGCAAGGCGCTGCTGGCCAATGAAGGCTTAATCGCTGCAGAGCGCGTGCACTTGGTGGAGGTGGATGAGCAGCAGCTGCTGGGTCTATCGGCGGCGGTACACCATGAGCTGCATCGCTGCGGTGGTTTTATGTTTCACAGTAGCGAGGCGGCAGGGCGGCAGGCTTTGCAGGCCCCAGTTACTTTGCTCGCGACTCTTCGGCCTTCTTATGTGCTGGATAACCAGTCGGTGGTAAATGCACTGCTGCCCCAAATGCAAGACAGCAATATCGCGCAAACCATTGTCGATATGTCGGCCTTTGCTAATCGCTACTACACCACCAATAACGGTGTGAATGCCTCTAACTGGCTCAAAACGCGCTGGCAGCAAATGAGTGCAGGGCGCAGTGATATAAGCGTGGAGCAATTTAGCCATGCAGGCTGGCCGCAAAAGTCGGTGATTCTGACGATTAAAGGCACGGATAATGGCGGTGAAGTGGTGGTGCTGGGCGGCCATCTGGATTCGATCAATGGCCAAGGCACCACAGAAAACACCCGTGCGCCTGGGGCGGATGATGATGCGTCGGGCATTGCCAGCTTAAGCGAGGCGCTGCGGGTGATTGTGGCGAGTGGCTATAAACCCCGTCGCACCATTAAGATAATGGGCTACGCGGCAGAAGAGGTGGGTTTGCGTGGCTCGCAAGAGATCGCTAAAAGCTTTAAAGCCGCCAATGTGAATGTGGTTGGGGTGATGCAGCTGGACATGACCAATTACAAAGGCTCAGATAAAGATATCTATCTGTATACCGATTACACCGACAATGCCCAGAATCAGTTTGTGGCTAATTTGCTGACTACTTATCTGCCAAGCGTGCAAATTGGCTACGATAAATGCGGCTATGCTTGCTCAGATCATGCTTCATGGAGTGGGCAAGGTTATTTTGCGTCAATGCCTTTTGAATCTTCATTTACCCAAGATAATCCCTATATTCATACCGCCAACGATACCTATGCCAATAGCGGCAATCAGGCGCAGCACGCGCTGAAATTCTCTAAAATGGCGCTGGCCTTTATGGTTGAGCTAGGTAGCGATGGCCCCGCTGGCCCAGGGCCGGTGGATAAGGTGGAGAATTTCTCTGGCAAGCTAGCGCTGGGGCAACAGCAAAGCTATGGCCCATTTAAAGTGGGCGCTGGTGGCAATATCAGCGCGACACTGAGCGGCACGGGCGATGCAGATCTATACCTTAAAAAAGGCAGCGCCCCAACAACCAGCACTTTTGATTGCAAATCAGATGGCCCCAATAGCACAGAAAATTGCGCACTAAATATCAGTGCCAATGCTGATGTTTACTTGCTGCTTAATGGCTATGCTGCCGCGAATTACACCTTAAAGGTCACTTATCGCGCGCAGTAAATATGATTTAGCTAAAAAAATGCCGCTCAGAGCTGAACTGAGCGGCATTTTTGTGTTTAGTGCGAGGGTTAAATCGCTTGCTCGTTAATTTCGCCAGTACGAATACGTACGACGTGTTCAACCGGCGTTACAAAGATTTTGCCATCGCCAATCTTGCCGGTGTTGGCGGCTTTAATGATCGCTTCAATGGCGGTATCGACTTTATCGTCTTCTAATACCACTTCAATCTTAGCTTTAGGCAAAAAATCGACCACATATTCAGCGCCACGGTAAAGCTCGGTATGGCCTTTTTGCCTGCCAAAGCCTTTTACTTCGGTGACGGTTAAGCCAGAAATGCCTAGCTCGGACAAGGCTTCACGCACTTCGTCGAGTTTAAAAGGCTTAATGATTGCTTCGATTTTTTTCATCTTGTTTATCCTTTGCTATCGGTGGGTCGCTGCCAGATTATAGAGCGGCTCGTTTATACGCCTAGCTTGAGTTCGCGTTGCTCACCGTTTAACGGCATGCGATCAAGCAGCGGGGCAAATAAGCTTTCTTTGCCACTGGCGGGTTTGAGCAGCAATGCGCCTTGTGGGCCACGCTGCGGGTCGATGTTACCTTGCCCATGAATGGCGAGGAGTGGGTTTGCCTGTGAGGCGATAGTCCAGTCTAGATTAGGCTGTAGTTTTATTTGGTAGCTACCAAAAGGATTGGCCTGAGGCGTAACTAAGGAGCTGGCATTTTGCCAAGCAATACCGATCTCTCCCGATTGTTTGGCGGATATTTTGCTGGCTTCTATTTCTAATAGACCGGCTAGCTGAAAGGGTGCTAGTTTTTTATCTAAGGCAAATAGCGGCGCGGCAGGTAGGGCGATCTTCACTGCTTCTAGGCGATTTCCACCTAGGCCTAGTAGTAGCTGAGCGTTGCCGCTATGGCTGCCGTGGCGGGTTTCTAGTTGCCAAGCCAATTGCCCTGTAAATAGCTTAGCGGGCAGCCATTGCCAGCGCACTTCGTCCAATAGTTGCTGGCCGCTAATGCCAAGAGGGGTCAGCCGTCCAGACCAAATAGTGCCCGTGATGCCGCCTAATTGTAGCGGCGCAGGCACAAACCTTAAGATAAACGCGGCTGGGAATTGCAAAATTAAAAAGACAATAAACAGGGGGATGAGGAATTTGCTGCGATGATAAATAAACTGTTTCATTGGCGTTCTACCGTAGCCGTTAATTGCACTAAGCCATTGTGCGTTGTACCACTGATATTGAGTGCATGAATGCGCGAGCCTGTTTCATTACGCAGAGCGGCGAGTAAAGGTAGGGCATCGGCAAAGCGAATTTGTGCAATTTTAATTTGTAATTTATCTGCGGATAGCGCTTGGATATCAGCGCTGGTGTTTTTAGCATCTAGGCTGGCTTGTACACTGGCGCGTAAATCCCCGCTACGGCTGGGCCCCGCAGGCGTGGCTTTGATGGCAGATAGTTGTCTTTGTAGCTCGGCAAGTTGCAGTTGCATTTGCGGAACTTGTCGGCTTAGTAATGCTCGAGATGTGCTAATTGGCTGCCAAATACCTGCGTAGAGAATGGCAAAAGCAGCAAAGCCCGCGCAAGCACTGAGGTAAATGCGCTCACGTGGGTTTCTTTGTTGCCAGAATTCTTTAAATTTGTTCATTTAATGCTCATTTTGCTGCTTGGGTGTGAATAAGAATTTTCATTCGCCCCGTTGAGGCGGGCTGGGTTTCGGCAAAGAGCCCCGCGTTCTTGAGCTGCGTTTGCAGGCTGCTGGCTTGTGAATCGGGTAGCTGCATACTGAGCTGCCCATTGGCGTAGTCCAGCTGCTCCAGCTGCAAGCCATTGCCCGCAATGCTGGCTACTTTTAGCAGTAGATCTAAGCTGTCGCCATTGCTGCTGGCGCTTAGCCCGCCGCGCTCGCGCATTTTGCTTTGGATTTGCAATACGGGGTCAAACACAGGCTCGCCAGGAAAAGCAGCGGCGTAGGTTTGGCGCATCTCACGTTGCAAGGCTGTTTTAGTGCTGCGTAATTGCCACCAATCGCCCATTTGCCCTAGTAGAATCGCCGCAAAAATACTGGCAAGAAGGAGTGCGGGTGTTCGGAGGATTTTCCAATCAAAGCGCCATTGGCTGCGCTGCGCAAAATCACCTTGCAGCAGGTTCGTGCTTGGGGCTGCATTGCGGATTAAATCCGCTAAGGCCAAGTCTTGGCGCGGTGCATCGCCAATCAACGCTTCTATAATGCTGGCATCGTCAAAATGGCTGTACTGTCCTTCAGAAGTCCGTAGCAATCCCGCTTGGCCATCCCGAACCACATAGCAATCTGTGCCCTCGGGGAGTAAGTCATAAAGGCTCCATACCGCGCTGGGGGTGAGTTGATGTTCGCTCAGTTGGGCTAGGTAAACTGCTAGCCATTGACGCTCTACGGCAATCACTTTGTTGCTGCTGTCCGATAGGCCAAAGTGGAGCGTGGCCGCAGGGCTAAGTAAGCGATCCTCTAATAGGTGGGGTAATAGTTTGAGTCGCTTGGCTAAAGATTGCTTGGGTAACTCAGCAATATATAGATTGCTGAGCGCCGCAGGAATAATCAGCTCAATGCGTTGGGCCAGGGGAAGCGCGCTAAGGGGAGCAGAGCCAGATGCTTGGTCTGCAAACCAGCGGACTTCATTTATTGCCAGATCGCTGGCAGGAAGAATGCGTAGGAGTGTGTATGTATGATCGTTCACGGGCGCAGTGACGTAAGAGTATATAAGGGGAAAATCTGTGCGGAGTATGACATAAACTTTTTATCGGCTGTGTAGATTGCGATTATCTTACTGATATATTAAACAAAATCGTGTTTGCGAGGCCGCCTACAAAAGTATTTTGAAATATTTTACAAATAAGGCTTGGCAAAGTGAAACTCTTCAACTAGAATGCGGGTCTTCCTTCGGTGCACAACGCAACGAAGTGAAGTGGGGGGTTGGCGGAATTGGTAGACGCACTGGATTTAGGTTCCAGCGCCGTAAGGTGTAAGAGTTCGAGTCTCTTATCCCCCACCAAATATTCTGAAAAGGCCGCAAGAGCAATGCTCTTGCGGCCTTTTTCATGTTTGCTATTTTTTGAGCTTGGTTCTGTGGTTTAAAGTAGCTCGATTTTTTCTTATTTATTACTCTATCTCTATTGCGGCTGATTGCGCGGCTGAAGCCTTATCGCCGCTATGTTTGCCGCTGCCTTGTTGCTGGTTAATAATTCTGTTTGGATTTGCGCCCTGATGTGCGCTAAACTTACCGACTTTGTTGGTAAATCGCGGTGAGTGCTGCGCGTAAAGTTGAGGTTTTCACCTTTTCCAATGGGTGAAAACCTTAAAGCGTTTGGCTGTTACGGCCTTGGCGTAGTGTTTTTTGCAGATGAGCTGGCTTTATCCCCTATTTATTAAGATGCGTGTACGCGCGTTGATCCCCCATAGGAATGGTTTGAAATGCAAGTACAACTAGAAACCCTGAATCAACTCGAACGTCGCCTGTCTATTTCTGTGCCACGCTCAGAAATTACTGAACAAGTTAACGCGCGTTTGAAGCACGTAGCAAAGACTGCAAGAATTGCAGGTTTCCGCCCAGGCAAGGCTCCGATGAAAATCGTTGCGCAAAACTATGGCTTTCGCATCCAAGAAGAAGTATTGGGTGAAACGGTTGAGGCAAGTTTTGGCCAAGCGGTTCAAGAGCAAAAACTGCGCGTAGCGGGCTACCCACGTTTCGAGCCAAAAGATGCGGCGACCGAAACTGGCGATTTCCAATTTGCAGCTACATTTGAAGTCTATCCAGAAGTGGTGATTGGCGATTTGGCTGCGGCGCAAATTGAAAAGCCAGTCTTGGATTTATCTGATGCCGAAGTAGAAAAAACCGTTGATATCCTGCGTCGCCAGCGTACTCGTTTTGAGCGTGTAGAACGTGAAGCGGCTGATGGCGATCGCGTGATCGTTGACTTTAAAGGCTCGATCGACGGCGTATTGTTTGATGGCGGCTCTGCTGAAAACCACGCTTTCTTGCTGGGCAAGGGTCAAATGTTGCCAGGCTTTGAAGCCGGCGTGATTGGCATGAAAGAAGACGAAACCAAATCGGTGAGCGTTGATTTCCCTGCTGACTACCACGGTGCAGATGTAGCAGGTAAGACTGCTGTATTCGAAATCACAGTTAAAAACGTAGCGGCTGCAATCTTGCCAGAAGTTGACGCAGAATTTGCAAAAAGCCTCGGTATCGTCGATGGTGATGTAGAGAAAATGCGTGCTGAAGTCCGTGGCAATCTGGAGCGCGAAGTACGCTTCCGTCTGAAAGCCCGCGCTAAAGAAAACGTCATGACTGCGCTGATCGCTGCCGCACCGACTGATTTGCCTAAGGCTTTAGTGCAGTTAGAAATCGGTCGTTTGGCTGAAGGCGCGCTGGCGGACTTGAAAGCACGTGGTATCGACCCAAAGTATGTTCCGTTCTCGCCAGAAATGTTCGAAGCGCAAGCTCAGCGCCGTGTTCACCTTGGTTTAGCTTTGGCTGAACTGGTAAAAGGCAATGCGCTAGAAGCTAAGCTAGAACAAGTGAAGGCTGTAGTTGAAGACTTGGCACAAAATTACGAAGATCCAAGCGAAGTAGTGGCTTGGTACTTTGAAGACCGCGAACGTCTAGCTGGCCCAGAATCAATGGCATTGGAAGACAATGTGGTTGAGTTTGTATTGGCTAAGGCGCAAGTAACCGAAAAAGGCATGTCCTTTGAAGAATTGATGGGCCAACAAGGCTAATCAATCTCGGCAAATGAGGTGCTACGATAAAGTGCCATCAAGGTGGCACTTTATCGTTTAAATGACCCTATGGGATCTATTGATGTGTTTGCAAACAAACAGTCAGTTGAGCCTTTATTTCTGAGAGAAAAAGATGTCAAGACAAGAATTTGACCCACAAAATCTGGGGTATATCCCAATGGTCGTTGAGCAAAGCGGCCGTGGCGAGCGCTCTTACGATATCTATTCGCGTCTATTAAAAGAGCGTGTTATTTTCTTGGTTGGCCCCGTTAACGATCAAAGCGCAAATCTGATTATTGCGCAGATGTTGTTTTTAGAGTCCGAAAATCCAGATAAAGATATTCACTTGTATATCAACTCTCCTGGTGGCTCTGTAACCGCAGGTTTGGCGATTTACGACACGATGAATTTTATTAAGCCTGACGTATCCACCATGTGTGTGGGTATGGCGGCAAGTATGGGTGCATTCTTGTTATCAAGTGGCGCCAAGGGTAAGCGTTATGCGCTACCTAATTCACGCATTATGATTCATCAGCCTTTGATTGGCGGCCTTTCTGGCCAGGCTTCTGATGTTGAAATTCATGCGCGTGAATTAATTAAAACCAAGCGTTCTTTAAATGAAATGCTGGCGAAGCATACCGGTCAAAGTATCGAAGCCGTAGAGCGCGATACCGATCGTGATAATTTCATGAGTGCTGCAGAATCAAAAGACTACGGTTTGATTGATGATGTATTGCAGTCTCGTAGCGTGGCCGCAGCTAAATAAGGCTGTGCCGATCGTGACAATGCCGCCAGCGAGCCTGGCGGTTTTTTATTCTAGGGCCCGTTGTTGGGGTGTAGGTTAGGCGATGTCAGAAAAACTCCTTTATTGTTCTTTTTGCGGTAAAAGCCAGCACGAAGTGGTTAAGCTGATTGCTGGCCCGCAAGTGTTTATTTGCAACGAATGCATTGAGCTTTGCCGTGATGTATTAAAAGACGAAGCCGCTGCGGCGGTGGTTGGTGAGGCAGCGCAGGCGGGGGAAGGCAAGCGCGTACCTACGCCAGTTGAAATTCGCACCACTCTGGATTCTTATGTGATTGGCCAAGAGCGCGCCAAAAAGATTCTTGCGGTTGCGGTTTATAACCATTACAAGCGCTTAAGCAGCAATAAGTCTGCAGATAATGATGTGGAATTGGCTAAATCCAATATCTTGCTGATTGGGCCAACAGGCTCAGGTAAAACATTATTAGCGCAAACCATGGCTAAGCTTTTGGATGTGCCCTTTGTTATTGCCGACGCTACAACGCTGACTGAAGCGGGTTATGTGGGTGAAGACGTTGAGCACATCATTGCTAAGCTGTTGGCTCAGTGCGATTACGATGTAGAAAAAGCCCAGCGTGGCATTATCTATATCGATGAGATCGATAAAATTGCGCGTAAATCCGAAAACCCATCGATTACCCGTGATGTATCGGGTGAGGGTGTGCAGCAGGCGTTATTGAAGCTGGTAGAGGGGACGGTTGCATCAGTTCCTCCACAAGGCGGCCGTAAGCATCCAAACCAAGATATGCCGCAGGTTGATACCACTAATATCTTGTTTATTTGTGGTGGTGCGTTTGAAGGCTTGGATAAAATCATCCGCAATCGCTCAGTAAAAAGCGGCATTGGTTTTGGCGCCGAAGTGATGAGCAAGGACGAAAACACCAGTGTTGGCAAAATGCTGCACACGGTAGAGCCAGATGATTTGATTCGCTTTGGCTTGATTCCTGAGTTTGTGGGCCGCTTACCAGTGACTGCAACGCTGGAAGAGCTGGATGAAGCCGCGCTGGTTTCTATTCTGACAGAGCCTAAAAACGCCCTGATTAAACAGTATCAAAAACTGTTTTCTTTGGAAGGTGTTGAGCTGGAAGTCGGAAAAGAAGCCTTGGCATCGATTGCACACAAGGCGATGGAGCGTAAAATTGGTGCACGTGGCCTGCGCTCGATTGTTGAATCATCCTTGCTAGATATCATGTACGAGCTGCCTTCTATGCAAGGCGTGAGTCGTGTGGTGGTGGATGAGTCGGTGATTAAAAATGCAACTGCGCCAACGGTTGTATACGCTGATCCTGTTGTGGCTAAGTAAGACACAGAGGCGCCAGTGACTGTTTGCTGGTGCCTTTATGTAGGCAAAAATATATTACTTAAGCTCTGGGCTGAAATTTTCAGCTCAGAGTTACTTCTAGGGCATTGTAATTTCTTGCCCAAGCCCCCAGCTCTATGGGGTAAATCCACTTTCGAGGCCCTTTGTTGATGTCCCAAACTGTTGCGTTTGCCGACGATGTCCATTTGCCGCTGCTGCCGCTACGAGATGTGGTGGTGTTTCCGCATATGGTTATCCCGCTATTTGTGGGTCGCCCAAAGTCGATTCGCGCGCTAGAAGCCGCGATGGAAGATGGCCGCCATATCTTGCTGGTTGCGCAAAAGAACGCCCAGAAAGATGAGCCAGGCTTGGCTGACATTTATCCAGTAGGTACGATTGCCAGCATCTTACAGATGCTGAAGCTTCCTGACGGTACGGTTAAAGTGCTGGTTGAAGGTGGCCAGCGTGCAACCGTCACCGATATTGATGAAGAGGCCGGCTTTTATAGCGCGATCGCTCATCCGATTGATGCCAGTGGCGAGCAGGGGCATGAAGTAGAGGCGATGCGCCGTGCCTTGCTAACCCAATTTGATCAATTTGTTAAGCTCAATAAAAAAATTCCGCCAGAAATCTTGACCTCTTTGGCTGGGATCGAAGACGCGCATCGCTTGGCAGATACTATTGCCGCGCATCTGCCTTTAAAGCTTGAGCAAAAACAATCCATCTTAGAGATGTTCGACCTGCGTCGCCGCATGGAGCAGCTGTTAAAACAGCTTGAATCCGAGCTGGATATCTTGCAGGTAGAAAAGCGTATCCGTGGCCGTGTGAAGCGCCAAATGGAAAAAAGTCAGCGCGAGTATTATCTGAATGAGCAGGTTAAGGCCATTCAGAAAGAGCTGGGTGAGCTAGATGAAAACGCCGATATCGACGAGCTTGATAAAAAAATCAAAAACGCCGGTATGAGCAAAGAAGCGCGCGACAAAGCCGAGTCTGAGCTGAAAAAATTACGCATGATGTCGCCGATGTCTGCTGAAGCAACCGTAGTGCGTAATTACATCGATACTTTGCTTGATTTGCCGTGGAAAAAGAAAACCAAAATCAGCAAGGAATTACCTGCCGCAGAATTGGTGCTGGATACCGATCACTACGGCCTTGAGAAGGTCAAAGAGCGCATTGTTGAGTACCTTGCGGTACAAAGCCGTGTTGAAAAGCTCAAAGCGCCTATTTTGTGCCTTGTAGGGCCGCCTGGTGTGGGTAAAACTTCCTTGGGCGAATCGATTGCGCGTGCCACTAATCGTAAATTTGTCCGTATGGCCTTAGGTGGCGTGCGTGATGAATCGGAGATTCGTGGACATCGCCGCACTTATATCGGCTCGATGCCGGGTAAAATTTTGCAGTCGATGACTAAAATTGGTGTAAAAAATCCACTCTTTTTACTCGATGAAGTCGATAAGATGGGCTCGGATTTCCGAGGTGATCCTTCTTCTGCTTTGCTGGAAGTATTAGATCCTGAGCAAAACCACGCATTTAGCGATCATTATCTAGAAGTGGATTTTGATTTGTCGGATGTGATGTTTGTGGCGACGGCTAACTCACTCAATATTCCGCCTGCATTATTGGATCGAATGGAAGTGATTCGTTTGTCGGGTTATACCGAAGACGAAAAAGTAAATATTGCACTTAAGTACCTTGTGCCAAAACAAACCAAGGCTAATGGTGTAGCTGAGGGTGAATTGGTGATTTCCGACGCTGCTGTGCGTGATGTAGTGCGTTTCTACACCCGTGAAGCAGGGGTGCGCAGCTTAGATCGAGAAATCGCTCGTATCTGCCGCAAGGTGGTGAAGAGCTTGATCATGAAGCCAAGCGATAAAAAGATCACCATTACCCCGAAAAACTTGGAAAAGTACTTGGGTGTACATCGTTTTGATTACGGTGTTGCAGAGCAAACGAATCAGATTGGGCAGGTAACTGGCCTTGCTTGGACCGAAGTCGGTGGTGAATTACTCACTATCGAAGCGGTAAAATTCCCAGGCAAAGGAAAAATGATTCAAACCGGTAAGCTTGGTGATGTGATGCAAGAATCCATCCAAGCGGCGTTGTCGGTGGTGCGTAGTCGCGCTAAGGCCTTAGGCATAGACCCTGATTTTTATCAGAAAATTGATATGCACATCCATTTTCCAGAAGGAGCTACGCCAAAAGATGGCCCTTCAGCAGGGATTGGTATTGCAACTGCAATGGTCTCTGTGTTGTCTGGAATCCCGGTTCGTTGCGATGTTGCAATGACAGGAGAGATCACGCTGCGTGGTGAAGTATTGCCAATTGGCGGTTTAAAGGAGAAACTGCTTGCTGCTCACCGTGGTGGCATCAAGCAGGTATTGATTCCTGAGGGCAATGTCAAGGATCTCGCTGAGATACCAGACAATGTAAAGCGCGGGCTAACCATACACCCAGTCAAGTGGATCGATCAGGTGTTGGGGCTTGCCTTAGAGCGGTTGCCGGAGGTTTTGCCGGAAGAGGTGGCGAGTTCAGAAGCTGTTTTGCCGCAAGCAGGGGTGGAAGTAACTGGACAGCTTACTAAACATTAGTTGACACGAGATTTTGTGGCTTGCTATAAAGCTTCAGTAATTAGTTAATCGTATCAATCCAATCAGAATTGAAAGGGGACGTAAGTGAATAAATCGGAACTCATCAACGCCATCGCAGAATCCGCTGGTCTCTCCAAGGCTGATGCAGGTAAAGCACTGGATGCAACAGTAGAAGCAGTAACCCAAGCCCTGAAATCAGGCGACGAAGTAACGTTGGTCGGCTTTGGTTCTTTTTACGTGTCTGAGCGCGCTGAGCGCAGCGGCCGTAATCCACGCACTGGCGAGACTATCGCGATTGCTGCTGCAAAACAGCCTAAATTTAGGGCTGGTAAATCTTTGAAAGATGCAGTACAATAATCGACTTACTTTGCTGACTAAATCTTTATTAGTGCAGTAATTTGGCTTGGGTGATTAGCTCAGTTGGTAGAGCGTCTGCCTTACACGCAGAATGTCGGCGGTTCGACCCCGTCATCACCCACCATTTAACTGTCGAAGATTTAGTTGCATTGAGGAGTGGTAGTTCAGTTGGTTAGAATACCGGCCTGTCACGCCGGGGGTCGCGGGTTCGAGTCCCGTCCGCTCCGCCAGATTAAAATAAAAAGCCAAGCAGAAATGCTTGGCTTTTTATTTGTCTATTATTTGCGTTTGCAAGACAGGCAGGCGTCAATCTGGCATTATCCGAGGGGCTATTTATTCGACAGAGTGGATTTTATACGCTCGATCGTGGTGCCCACTTTTGATGGTGATTGCGGTTGCCAGTTTAAACATAAAAAATACACGCCTTCGTGGCATAAATCGATTGGCCCTCCGCCATTTCAGATTGTATGTTGCGAATCACTCGCGGAGTTGCTTGTCCCATGTTTTCTTTTGTTGAAAAAAACAAGACCGCCGTTCAGGTGGTACTTGGCCTCGTTTCTTTGGGTCTAGTTGTTGGTGTTGGCCTTACAGGCTACAGCGCTATGGAAGATGGCGAATCGTATCTGGCTAAGGTTGGCCAGACACTTATTACCCCTCGTGAGCTTGCTCAAGCCATTGGCAACCAGCCTATTGCAAATGAAATGAAACCGATGGTGCTTGAGCAGCTGGTTAAAAAGCAGCTTTTACTTGAGCAAGCCGCTCTATTGCACCTAAAGGTCTCGGATGATCAGGTCCGTGATGCAATTGCTGCTATTCCAGATTTCCAAGAAAATGGCAAATTTAGTCCTCAGCGCTATCAAGACTTACTGGCTGCTCAGCAAATGACGCCATTAGCCTTTCAGCAGCGTGTGCGTGATGATTTATCTAGCCGTCATCTATTGGCTGGGTTTGCCAATGGCATTCAATCAACGGCCATGACTGAATATATGGCGAAGCTATTGGGTGAGAAAAGAGAAGTGGCGATGGTGCAAATTTCGCCCGCTGCTTTTATGTCACAAGTTGTTGTGTCTGATGCCGACGTTAAAAAATATTACGATACACACAGCGAGGAATTTAAATCGCCAGAAATGGCTCGCTTGGAATATATCGTTTTTTCTCAGCAAGAATTAGCTAAGAGCGTTTTGGTGACATCCGCCGAGGTGCAGAAATATTTTGAAGCACATAAAGCGCAGCTCACGGGTGAAGAGCGTAAAGCCAGCCATATCTTAATTACGCTTGCTAAAGACGCTAAGCCAGAAGTTAAGAAGGTAGCACAGGCGAAGGCTGATGCCATTTTGAAAGAGCTAAAAGCGAACCCAGCGCGTTTTGCTGAGCTGGCTAAAAAAGAATCGCAAGATCCAGGCTCGGCTGCGAATGGTGGTGATTTAGGCTTTTTTGCTCATGGCGCTATGGTAAAGCCGTTTGATGATGCGGCGTTTAAACTTAAAAAAGGTGAAATCAGCGCGGTAGTTGCCAGTGATTTTGGCCTGCACATTATTCGTCTTGATGATATTCGTAGCAAAACTTTGGCGGAAGTACAGCCTGAAGTAGAGCACAAGCTGAAGCTTGAAAAAGTGCAGCAAAGTTTTCAAAACCAAGCTGAGAAATTTAATGAGCTGGTTTATCAGCAAGCAGATAGTTTAAAGCCAGCGGCAGAGGCCTTTAAATTGGCTGTGCAGCAAAGTGCTTGGGTAACGCGTGCAGCGGCTACTGATGAACTGCTCAATAACGCGAAGCTGCGTGAGGCCGTGTTTAGCGATGATGTGTTAAAAAAGAAACACAATTCAGAAGCGATTGAAGTGGCTCCAGGTACTTTGGTTTCAGTGCGTGTTATTGAAGCAAAACCCGCGCAAGTGCAGAAGTTAGAGGCTGTAAATGCGGGCATTTTGGCGAAGCTTAAGCAAGAGAAAGCGCTTAAATTGGCACTTGCTGAGGGTACTAAGAAATTAGCCGAGCTTAAAAAAGGCGGGGCGGATACGCTTACTTGGTCTGCAGCACAAGAGATGTTGCGCATGGGGCAATCTGCGGTGCCAGAAGCTCAGCTGAAAGAAATTTTTAGTGCTTCTGCAGATAAGCTACCTGCATATGTGGGAGCAGAGGTGAAAGGCCAAGGTTTTGCATTATTTAAAGTGCTGAAATCAACTGCTGCCCCTGCACTAGACGATGAATTGCGTCGCCGCATGAGTGAAAACATTGGGCAGATGTATGGCCAGGTTGAAGTGGCTAGCTATTTACAAGCGCTTAAATCGCAAATTAAAGTAGATTACAAGCTTAAACCTAGCTCGCTTGAGTAAAAAAGTGGTAAAAAACGGCAAGAGAAATTTTATCTTGCCGTTTTTTGTTAATTAGGATTGTATTTTCTTACTGACATGCCGATATTACTAATAAGCAGGGGCTTTAGATTCTTGCTGATTACCTGAGGAGATATTGCCATGATCACCGTATTCAAGATGGAAGACGGAAGCGTAGAGCTAGAAACCGTGGATATCCTCGCAACTAGAGATGAGTTTTTCCGCCCTTTTGATCTACCCAGTTTGCAACTGCTAAGTGTTACTGAATCTGAGTGTGCTAGGGTTTCAGCTACTCGCCATTTAGCTTAGCGTTTCGATTGATATGCCATGAAGGGGCGCGTTTACCCAAATAGGCCGCCACGCCTTCGCGTGCTTCTTCATGGGTTCTGATGTGTGCAATACGGTGTGCGGTATCAGAAATCATTGCGTCATCGATAGGCCGGTGTACGACTGAAGTAATCAGCCGTTTTGCTGCGGTGAGTGCATGTGGGCTGTTTTGTAGTAGCTCGTTAATCCACGTTTGTACTTGTATATCCATGTCCTCAATATTCTGTTTTACCTCGTGTACTAATCCCAATTGTTGTGCCGTATGGCAGTCAAAGCGTTCAGCGGTTAGCATGTAACGTCTGGCTGCACTGATACCAATTTTGCCAATGATGTAGGGGCCAATGACGGCAGGGATTAAGCCTAGCCGTACTTCATTAATGCGAAACCAACTATCGCTGGTGGCAACGGCTAAATCACAGCAAGCAATCAAGCCAACGCCGCCACCAAAGGCCGGCCCTTGGATTCGAGCGATGGTGGGCACGGGTAAGCGCTCTAGGGTTTGCATAAGACGGGCTAGTTTGAGCGCATCTTCAAAATTGCGATGCTGATCAAATTGGGTGGAATGGTGAATCCAGCTTAAGTCTGCGCCAGCACTAAATGTACTGCCTTCTGCTGACAACACAACTACGCGTAAATTTGAGTTTTGCCCGAATGCGGCAAGAGTGGCGGTGAGCTCTGCAATTAATATGTCATCAAATGCATTACAAAGCGCTGGTCGTGCGAGCGTAATAGTAGCGATGCCGTGGCTGAAATGGGTGTGTATTGTATCGCTCATGCCGACTCCCTAATGAAATTGCGTTGTTTGGCTGATGATTCGTAAACAAACTAAGGCAGACTGCTGAGGCAAGAGCTAAGGCGAGTCAGCTTAGTCAAGTTCAGTTGCATGTGGTAGAGTGCGCGCCACTCTGAGCTGACAGGAGGTTATGGGATGTGGGGATGGCTCATATTGCGTTTCTTAGCCCAGTTTCCAGTAATTTTTCTACATTGATTAATGAATTAAGGCGAGTTTTTTACTTTCTTTGTTTGTTTGCTAAGAGTAAAAGGTGGCTTAATTCTTTTTTTGCATCAGTGATAAAGTAGCTGTACTGATATGGTGTTTTGCCTTGCTGATTTTCTTTGGGTGCTATGGCACCAATTAAGGCAAATTTTATTGTTAGGTTCTTTGATTCCTTGGTCCGATGCGAATTATTTTCTGGTCTTGTTTGTTGGGTATGATGGCTTTGCCTGTACGGGCTGAGCGCGTACTCATTCCCGGTGCAGAAATCACCTTGTCTGCAAAATACCTTCCTCCTCCTGTTTCTGATGCTGGGCCTGCCGCAGCGGTGGTGTTATTGCATGGCTGCAACGGTATGGGGCAAACAACAGGGCTTAATCCAAGGCCTGAGCGGATGGCAAGTCTTTTGCAGGAAAAAGGCTACGCTGTTTTGATGCTAGATAGCTTTGGTGGGCGGGATCTGCAGGAGCTTTGTAGCGTGCCGCTCAGTAAGCGCACCTTAAGCCCTAAAATGCGTGCAGAAGATGCACGGCATGCGTTGGAATGGTTAAAAACGCGCAAGGAAATTGATGGCGATCGCTTAGGTGTAATTGGCTGGTCGCACGGTGCAACCGCGGTTTTATCCTTGCTTGGGCAAAAATTGCCATCGGTTCGTGTTGGCGTGGCTTTTTTCCCCTCATGCAGCTCTTATTTGCTGCGTGATAAATATCAAGTGACTGCACCACTACTGATGTTGGTGGGTGAAGAGGATGATTGGACTCCTGCCGAGCCTTGTCGTGCTTTGGTGGCCAAAGCAGATCAACCGACCTTTCGTTTAATCACTTATCCAGATGCTTTTCATGATTTCGATAACGCTAGCTTAAAGCCTGATGTGGTAAAACGGATGGCGGTGGGGGCATCAACGGTGGCGATCGCGTTTAATCCTGATGCTAGCTCGGATGCTTATCGGCGCACATTTAAGTGGTTATCGCCTTGGCTAGATCTAAATCGTATGCCGGTGGTCACGCCTTCGTCATTTCGTCATGCGGGTGCGGGTTTAGGGAAAAACACTGGGCCCTAGATATTCAATGATTTCAAAGTATTTTAATTTACAGGGATAAATATGAATTACTTTATGGAAGACTTAGCTTTAGGTTTAAGCGCTGAATATCGTAAGACGATTACTGAAACGGATGTGATTTTGTTCGCGGGTATTTCTGGCGACAATAATCCTATGCATATTGATGAGGAATACGCGGCAAAAACCCGCTTTGAAGGCCGAATTGCCCACGGCATGCTGAGTGCTAGTTTGATTTCTACCGTGATTGGCACGCGCTTGCCAGGTGCAGGTGCCATTTATATGGGCCAAAATTTAAAGTTTTTAAAGCCAGTTAAAATCGGCGACACGGTAACGGCTTTAGTCACCGTTTTAGAGCTGTTGCAAGAAAAACAACGGGTGCGTTTACTGACTGAATGCTGGGTCCGTGGTGAAAAAGTAATTGATGGCGATGCTTTGGTTTGGGTGCCGCGTCGCCTGCAAGAGTAATCACTTGCTTTGGGCGTACTGAATAACAAGGAGTTTTTCTATGCAAGCAAATCTGGCTACCTTGCTGGCCGCTATCCCTGAAATAAGTTTGTGTTCCTCGGTCGATTTATATGGCGGAGCAGAGCCAGGTTTACCCCTGCTGCAAATTGAAGGTGAATTAGGCTCGGCAGTGATTGCTTTGCAAGGCGCGCACTTGCTGTCTTTTATCCCTAAGGGCGGGCGTGAGCTGCTATGGCGCTCACCCAATGCGGTATTTGCACAGGGGAAGGCGATCAGGGGCGGTATTCCACTGTGTATGCCTTGGTTTGGCGCTCATCCTGCAGGCTTGCCATCACATGGCTTTGCGCGGGTGTCTAATTGGGATGTACTAGAGGTGGAAATCCTCAGCGATGGAGCGATTAAAATTGCGCTGGAGCTAGCTGACACTGCCGCAACGCGTGCGCTTTGGCCACATGCTTGTTTGTTTCGCTTAGAAGTCAGCGTTGGCCATGAGCTTAACTTGCAGTTAAGTGTTGAAAATCGTAGTGAAACTGCCGCCGCATTCTCGCAGGCCTTCCATAGTTACTTAGCCGTGCCAGATGTGCAGGAAGTCACCATTAGTGGCTTAGATCAGTGCACCTACGTGGATACCTTGCTGGATGGCCGACCACGCTTACTGCAAGTAGGTGATTTAAGCGTGCAAGCACTGACTGATCGGGTATATCTAAATGTGCCTACTGAACAAGTGATTAAGCATAGCGCTGGGCAGATTAAGATAGTGAGCGATACGCGCTCAGCCATTGTTTGGAATCCTTGGGAAGGTGCTGCCAAAATGGCGGATGTAGGGGCTGAGCATTACCATGGCTTTGTCTGTGTTGAACGTGGCGATGTTTTAGACAATGCCGTATCCATTGCTGCGGGCGGTGTTTACCGTGCCTCAATGACCTTATCCGAGTAGTGGCAGTTTTTTTATAGGTTTTCTTTATGCAATACCGTGATTTGCGTGATTTTATTGCTCAGCTGGAACAAAAAGGCGAATTAAAGCGGGTTACCGTGCCTGTTTCTCCCTACCTAGAAATGACAGAAATTTGTGATCGCACTTTGCGCAGCGAAGGCCCTGCAATACTGTTTGAAAATGTACCTGGCCATAGCATGCCGGTATTGGCCAATTTATTTGGTACGCCTACTCGGGTGGCTAATGGTATGGGGGCGGCAGATATTAGCGCCCTGCGTGAGATTGGCAAAACCTTGGCCTATCTAAAAGAGCCGGAGCCACCTAAGGGCTTACGCGATGCTTGGGATAAGCTGCCGCTGTTAAAGCAAGTCCTTAATATGTCACCCAAGGAAGTCAAACACGGCCCATGCCAAGAAGTGGTTTGGGAAGGGGCTGAGGTTGATTTAGCACGCATTCCCATCCAACACTGCTGGCCAGAAGACGCCGCCCCGCTGATTACTTGGGGCTTGGTGGTTACGCGTGGCCCCAATAAAAAACGCCAAAACTTAGGGATTTATCGCCAGCAGGTGATTAGCCGCAATCAAGTGATTATGCGTTGGTTAGCGCATCGCGGCGGTGCTTTGGATTTTCGTGAGCATGCACTGCAAAAGCCTGGCCAGCCGTTTCCGATTGCGGTGGTATTAGGCTGCGATCCGGCCACGATTCTTGGTGCGGTCACGCCTGTGCCTGATACCTTGTCGGAATATCAGTTTGCTGGCTTACTGCGGGGTTCAAAAACCGAGCTGGTGCAATGCATAGGCTCAGATTTGCAAGTACCTGCACGGGCAGAAATTATCTTAGAAGGGCATATTCAGCCCGCAGAACTAGGCTTTAGCGGTGTGAGCGAAGCGGGTATTCCGCTCAAAGAAGTAGGCGGCTATTTATACGCGTTGGAAGGCCCATATGGCGATCACACCGGTTACTACAATGAAAAGGATTGGTTTCCTGTATTTAGCCTAGAGCGCATCACCACGCGTAAAAATCCTATTTATCACAGTACCTATACCGGCAAGCCACCAGACGAGCCGGCCGTGCTTGGCGTGGCTTTAAATGAAGTATTTGTGCCAATCTTGCAAAAGCAATTTAGTGAAATTGCCGATTTCTATTTGCCGCCCGAAGGCTGCAGTTATCGGATGGCGATTGTTTCGATCAAAAAATCCTATCCTGGGCACGCTAAACGAGTGATGTTTGGGGTATGGTCATTTTTGCGGCAGTTTATGTACACCAAGTTTATTGTGGTGGTGGATGACGATATTGATATTCGGGATTGGAAAGAAGTCATTTGGGCTATTACCACTCGGATGGATCCGGTAAGGGACACCACCTTAGTAGAAAGTACGCCCATTGATTATCTAGACTTTGCCTCGCCTATATCGGGGCTGGGCGGAAAAATGGGCCTAGACGCCACCAATAAATGGCCTGGCGAAACCGATCGTGAGTGGGGCCGAACCATTTCGATGGATGATGCAGTTAAATCACGTATTGATGCTATTTGGTCTGATTTGGGGCTATAACGCTAGTATTGTATTTATTGTTTTTAAAGAAATTAAGCATAAAGGATGACCATGCTGCCGACACCTTCTCGTGAATTTCAATTTACGGAGCAAGACTTCGAAAAGGTGCGTAAGTTAATTTATAACTACGCAGGTATTGCCTTATCTCCTGCCAAGCAAGATATGGTTTATGGCCGTTTAGCTAAGCGTTTGCGCGCGTTGGGCTTACATTCATTTAATGATTATTTGCAGCTTTTAGAGCGTGGCAATAGTAAAGAATTTGAGTTGTTTACTAATTCTTTAACCACTAATCTCACCTCGTTTTTTAGGGAAGCGCATCATTTCCCTATTTTGGCTGAGCATTTGCTGGCGCACCGCTCTGCAGGCACATTAAATGTTTGGTCCTCGGCCTCTAGCACGGGGGAAGAGCCATACAGTATCGCAATGACGGCTTGTGAAGCGTTTGATAGCATGCGTCCCCCCGTGAAAGTCACGGCCACCGATTTAGATACCAATGTGCTGGAAACCGGCCGCTTAGGGATTTATGCCGGAGAAGAAGTCGAGCGGATGGGGCCGCAAAGGGTAAAACGCTTTTTTGATAAGTTGGCGGATGGCCGCTATCAAGCCAAACAAGAATTACGCGATATGATTTCGTTTAAGCGGCTAAATTTAGTTGAAGCAACTTGGACCATTCGTGGCCCCTATGATGTGATCTTTTGCCGCAATGTGATGATTTATTTTGATAAGCCAACCCAGCTTAAAATCTTAGAGCGCTTTGCGCCGCAAATGAAATCTTCAGGTTTATTAGTGGTCGGCCATTCAGAAAACCTATACCACGCTGCACAGTTGTTTAAATTACGCGGTAAAACGGTGTATGAATTGGCTTAATGAGCTAAAGCAATTAAAAACCCACAAGCATATTGTGGGTTTTTAATTTAGGGCGGTTGACTCACTACGGCTCTCGTCCACGAAAACCACTCAGCACACGAAAAAATGAAATAGCAGGGCCTAATCTCGGCGTAGGGCGGGTGAAACCCGCGAGCGATGCTGAAGAAATACGCGGGTTTCACCCGCCCTACGATATTTATAATGAAATTGAGCAAAAGACATAATCAGACAAGTTGATGCGTATATAGGGTTTAATCTGGATGTATCAATCCATTTTTAATCAAATAGCATTTCTGTGCGTAATGCTTGGGCAATGGCCTCTCCTTTGATTTGGCGGACTAGCTCAAAAGCAAATGCCGCTGCCGTGCCCGGCCCTCTAGATGTGGTGATGAGTCCATCTACAACCACATCACCGCCACTGATAATTGCACCTGCCGTCAGTAATGGGGCTTCGCAACCAGGAAAACAGGTGGCTTTGTTTTCTCTCAGGAGGTCTGCTTTGGCTAACACCATCGGGGCCGCGCAAATGGCGGCAATGGGGCGGCCTGCGGCAAAATGCGCTTTGAGCCGGCTGATAAGCTCTGCAGAGGCCATCATTGCCTGTGTGCCTGGCCCCCCACCAGGTAGCACTAACATCTGTGCTTCACTGCCTGCTTGTTGAAGGATTAAATCGGCCTCTATGGTGATTTGATGTGCACCCGTTACTGCGGTATGGTCGGCCACAGCAATCAGGCGGGTATTGATATTTGCTCTACGCAGAATATCAACCACGGTTACTAATTCTATTTCTTCAAAACCTTGGGCAAGAAAGATATCGACTTGATGCATGGTTTTTTTACCTTTATAGAAAATGTAAGTATTCTGCTATTTATGCCTCTTGCGCACGTTTTTATATGGGATTATTTATGCTGCCACGAATTGTATTTTTAGATCGGGATTCATTACCCCTTACTTTACTCCCCTTAAAAGCCAAACATCAATGGCAGGAATATGCCAATACGGCAGCAGCAGATGTGGCAGGGCGATTACACAATGCAGAGATTGCGATTAGCAATAAAGTGCCGATTAATGCGGCCACTATTGCAGCTTGCCCAAATTTAAAACTGATTGCCGTTGCCGCAACAGGCTATAACCAAATTGATTTAGCGGCGTGTAAAGCGCGGGGAATACGCGTTTGTAATATTCGTGATTATGCTTTATCAGGTGTTCCTGAGCATGCCTTAATGCTGATGCTGGCCTTGCGCCGACAATTACTCGCTTATCGCTTGGATGTACTGGCAGGCAAATGGCAACAAGCGCAAAGCTTTTGCCATTTTGCCGCGCCTATCCATGATTTAGCTGGCAGCACCTTGGTGATCATTGGTTCCGGCGCATTAGGGCAAGCGATGGCGGGCTTGGCAAGGGCTTTAGGTATGCAAGTGTTATTTGCTGATAGAAAAAACGCGAGCGAAACACGAGAAGGTTATGTGGCATTTAATCAAGCTTTGGCACTGGCTGATATTGTTAGCCTGCATTGCCCGCTGAATGCAGACACCCGCCATTTAATTGCTGAGGCTGAATTAGCCTTAATGAAAAGCGATGCGGTGTTAATTAATACGGCAAGAGGTGGCTTGGTGGATGAGGCGGCGTTATTAAGTGCTTTACAGGCTGGGCGTTTAGGCGGGGCAGGCTTAGATGTGTTGATTGAGGAGCCTCCACGAAACGGCAATATTTTATTGGATATTGAATTACCCAATTTAATAATTACCCCGCATATTGCATGGGCAGGGCGCTTTACCATGCAGCAATTGGCAGATCAGCTGATGGCTAATATTGATGCGTTTTTAGCGGGTGAGGCTAAAAATATTTTGGTTTGATTGGAGCTACTGAGATTGCCACGAGGCAATCCAGGCTAAAACTTTTTCTTCAGGAATAGGCCTGCTAATAAAATAGCCTTGGGCAATATCGCAGCCCAAGGCTGATAATTGATTCCAATCTTCTTCTGTTTCAACGCCTTCTGCGACCACTTTTAGATTAAGGCGTTGGCTCATAGAAATAGCAGAAGTCAAAATGGCCAATTTTTTTTGGCTATGCACTGCGCCATGTACAAATTCCTTATCAATTTTGATTTCGGTAAAGGGGCAGCGGGATAACTGCTTCATTGAAGAATACCCCGTACCGTAATCATCCATCGCCACGCCAAAGCCTTTGATCCTTAATCTTGCTAAAGCCCCTAAAAAGGTGGCGAGATTCGACATCAAAGTGGTTTCCGTAACTTCTACGATAATAAACCTGCTATCAAGGCCTTTTGCTTCAACGATAGCCTGCATAGCATCTACCAGCTCGGCACGGTCTAACAAAGGCACGGGTAAATTAATGGAGCAATGAATACCACTGGCCACGGTATGCAGGGTTTTTAACATATCGCAGCTTGCGCTGAGTAGCTCATAAAAAAAGCGCAGGGCTAATTCTCCGTGCTCCACATGATGAATAAAGGCAATCGGGGGCAGCACGCCGTGTATAGGATGTAGCCAACGCGCCAGCGCTTCAAATCCTATGAGTTTTTTATCGACAATCGTCACTTTGGGTTGAAAGTAAAGACGTAATTCGCGTGCTTCCATGGCAATAGCGACGTCATCGGCGCTAAAGTTAAAGAGTGGCCACGCGGTACTGCTGGCGTGTAAGTCTGGATCGGACTTTTCTAGTAGTTTACAGATAGACTCAAGCGTGAGCGGTTTGGGCATCACGGCTAATAATTCTAGACTAGAGGCATCTGCAATGCCCTGTACGGCATCGAGTACATCTCGTGGCACTGCGCTCATCACGGAAATAAAATATTGTTTTGATGCCTTGGCTAAGCAGCCGAGTAATTCAATGCCATCCATGCCGGGCATGCTGAGGTCGGTCAGAATAAAATCAACCTGCTCTAGTGTTTGCAAAATATCCAGTGCCTCTTTACCGTCTTGCGCCTCATAGACTTGGGCAAAGCCAACTTCCTTGAGATATTCAACGGCAACGAAGCGATGGATTTGGGAGTCATCAACCACCAGTGCAATGCGATTTCGCCATTTTTCTAAATGAGACATGGTGAGTTTTAACTCCGTAGTGATGCCAGTGTTTGCCCAATCTGTGTCAGCGAAACAACTTCATCCACGCCGCCATGGACGATGGCTTCTTTGGGCATGCCAAATACCACGCAACTTTTTTCATCTTGGGCCAAGGTGCGTGCGCCTGCATCGTGCATTTCACGCATGCCGCGTGCGCCATCATCGCCCATTCCGGTCATGATGACGCCCAATGCATTACTACCCGCGCTGATGGCGACTGAGCGAAACAATACATCCACCGATGGGCGGTGCCGAGAAACCAGTGGGCCGTCTTTTACCTCGGCGATATATTGAGCTCCGCTGCGTTTGACCAGCAAATGCCGCCCGCCAGGTGCAATCAACACAAGGCCTGGCATCAGCCTGTCGCCATTTTTTGCTTCAAGCACCTCTACTGCCGATATACGGTTTAAGCGCTCGGCAAAGGCGCGGGTAAATTGCTCAGGCATATGCTGTACCACCACCACCGCAGGGCAGTTGGTGGGTAATTTAGGCAGTAGAAACTCCAGTGCTTGGGTGCCGCCAGTAGAGGTGCCCAGTGCAATGAGTTTATCGGTTGTGCGAAACATTGCCTTGCCTGATGGCGCGCCCAGCATGGCGTCGGCGGTGAGCTTAGGCGCGGGCACGTGAGTGCTATTTGATACTGGCCGCATGGCCCCCATTTTTGCAGCGGCAGCGGCGCGCACTTCCTGGACTAAATCATTGCCTATGTCTTGCAAAAAGGCTTTGAGATTAATGGTGGGTTTGGTCACGATAGACACCGCGCCAGCCGACATGGCATCCATGGTGATATCGGCTCCTTTTTCGGTAAGGGATGAGCAGATAACAACAGGAGTGGGGCGCTCGGCCATAATGCGGCGTAGAAAGGTGAGACCATCCATGCGGGGCATTTCAATATCTAACACAATTACATCAGGCCAATGCATTTTCATTCTTTGCATGGCAAAAATGGGATCTGGTACAGCGGCAAGCACCTTAATATCACGGGCGGCGCCAAGCACCTGAGTCAGGATCTCCCTCACTACAGCAGAATCATCAACAATTAAAACATTAATGGCCATAGGGTCACCGGCGTGGGTTAAATGGTGGGTTTACGCGATAGCGTGAAGGCCCTTCCATAACCAAGGGTAGTTCTTTATTACGGATTGTTTCGGCATGGCTAATTAATAAATGCCCGCCATTGATAATCTTAGGGCATAAATTGGCAAGTACTTTTAATTTAGTGTCTTCATTAAAATAAATAAGCACATTACGTAAAAAAATAATATCAAAACCTGCTTGTTGAAACGTATCGCTCTGCAGCAAATTTAAATTAAAAAAGTTAATGCGCTTGATTAATTGGGGAACCATGCGAACTTGGCCGCTGTACTCATCACGGCCACGCAAAAAGTATTTTTGCCATAAATGAGGCGGGGTTTTTTTAGCGCGCTCTACTGGGTAAATGCCTCGTTTGGCAAATGCGGTGACGCGTGTGTTGATATCAGAGGCAAATAGCTGCCAATTGCCATCGATGCCTAGCGCTTCGGCTAGCACTATCGCAATCGTATAGGCTTCTTCCCCTGTGGAGCAGGCGGCAGACCATATTTTGAGGTGGCGCTTGCCATGCTTGGCTAGCTCAATGGCGTGGTGCTGTAGCCAAGTAAAATGATCGGGTTCACGGAAAAAATAGGTTTCATTGGTAGAAAGCAGGTTAATGGCTCTTTGCCGCTCTGCGGCCCCATTGGGTTGTTGCAATCGTCGCCAATAATCACTGAAGCTATTTAGCTCCAGCTCGCGTAATCGAACCGATAATCTGGATTGAATCAATGCCCGCTTGCTTGGCGGCATATCAATGCCTGCTTCGGAAAAAATAAAATGGCGAAACTGCTCGAACTCCGCTGTGTTAAGGGTGGGGGCTGCATCAAATTGATTGTGCTCTGCTTTTGAAGCCGCTTCTGTCATTAAGCCACCTCGGTGTCATCGGCAAAATGCAGCTGCATCACGGATTCGGCCATGGCACTGAGTTCGGCCACCGATAGCGCGCGTTGCACATTCAGTAAAATGGCAAAACGGTCCTCAATGGTGGCGATGCCTTGGATAAAATCGCCACGAATCCGCGCGCCAAAGGTGGGGGTGGGGTCAATATCCTCCATGGGAATTTCTAATACCTCGCACACGGCATCCAGCAAGATGCCCACCTCAGAATATCCTTCTAGCCCGGGGAGCGAGAGAATTGCCACGCAGGTGGATGGCTTAAGCACCGTTAGTTCGCGGCCAAACCGCACAGAGAGATCAATCACTGGCACCACCGAGCCGCGCAGATTAATAATGCCCCGTACAAAATTGGGCATCATGGGGACGTGGGTAATGCCTTCAAATTCGATGATTTCTCGGATGAAGTTAATCTGGATGCCAAATAAATCTTCGCCCAAAATAAAGGTAACGCAGTGAAACTTGTTTGCGTGCTTTGCATCGCTAGGATCAAGACGCTCTTTCATGATTTTTTCTCCTTAGGCCTGCCGTTACTCACCGCTGCGCCAGTCCTAGTACTTGCTGAACTTATCGTCATCTACATCATCATCGAGGTCTTCATCGTAGTGCGTGGAAGGGGCCGCTGCGATCACCTTGCGTATGGGCGAATAGGCACTGCTGCGACGGCTACTTTTGCTACCACGCAGATTGAATTGCTGCAGTAACTCTTGCAGTTGCATGGCCGTGGCGCTGAGCTCTTCTGAGGTGGAGCTTAGCTCTTCAGCAGAAGCAGCAGAGGATTGCATTCCCCCATTGATTTGGGTAACCGCACCATTAATCTGATCAATACCAGTGCGCTGCTCACGCGATGCGGCGGAGATTTCTTGCACTAAGGTTGCCGTTTGATCGATACCAGGCAGCATTTCTTGCAGCAAAGTGCCGGCACGCTCGGCAACCCCAACAGATCTACCGGCTAAATCGCCGATTTCCTTAGCGGCCACTTGGGAGCGCTCGGCCAATTTACGCACTTCAACCGCTACGGTGGCAAAGCCCTTGCCATGCTCGCCTGCGCGGGCGGCTTCAATGGCGGCATTGATGGCGAGTAAATCGGTTTTGTTAGCAATATCATTGATGACGGTGATGCGCGAGGCGATTTCTTTCATGGCGTGCACCATATCGCTGACCGCTTTGCCGCCTTCGGTGGCGCTACCCGCAGATTTAGAAGCAATGCTTTCCGTGACCCGCGCGTTATCTGCATTTTGGGTCACTGTAGCGGTCATTTCTTCGATTGAAGCGCTGGTTTCTTCTACGCTAGCGGCAAGCTCGGATGAGGTTTGCGATAGGGAATTTGCCGAGGAGGAAACCTGCTCTGAGGCGCTGGTAATGGCATTGGCCATCGAGCCAATTTCTGTAAGCGTGCCAGATAGGCGGTGGGTCATGCCCTTGATGGAGGCCAGCAGGCTGGAATCATCATTGGCGCTTAGGCGGATCGGCACGGCTAAATCACCATCAGAAACACGGGCCACAATGCTCATGGCGTAGGATGGATCGCCCCCCAATTGGCGCTGGATGCTACGGGTGACTAAGAGTGCTAGAAATATCCCAAGCAAAATGGCTACGCTAGATACAAAGGCGATTTCCTTTACCGTGCCTTCAAAGGTTTTTTTACTTTGGCTGAGTGCTTCGTCCGCTAGTTTGCTATTGATATCTACTAGCTCGGTGAGGATGTCATCTGATTTATCAAATATGGGCCTTGCTTTTTTGGAGAGCATTTCGGTTGCGATTTTGTTTTCTTTGCCGTCCCCGTTATCCGCATAGGAGTGTTGCATGACTTCTTTGGCGGCTTCTTTATAGGGAATCCATGAGGCATCAAAACGCTTGAGTGCTTCGGTTTCTGGCGGGGTAAGTTCGGTTTTGCGGTATTTGTCGATCAGCCGACCCATCTCCGCTTCATACTTCACCATGCGTGCTTCGGTGGCATCCATCTCGCTGCGGTTGTTTTCCAATACGTAGCGATAGAAGGCGCGGTTGTGATACACCGCAAGAATATTGGCATTGGCAAGGTCTTTTACGGGGGTAAGTTGATTGGCGTGCATATCGCCAATCAAATCATTGGTTTTACTGGTGGAGGAATAACCTAGAAATGCCACCCCCAGTAGTAGTGCCAGCACGGTAATAAATGAAACAATCAGCTTGCTGCTTACTTTCCAACTATGAAACCAGTTCATGACTATCTCCTAGCGAGATTAAATAGCGTGGGGGCGGGCCTTAGTGTTTTTCCAAAACGGCGGCATCGGTGTGCTGGCGAATAAAGCGCCGCTCTCGTCGCCATGCGTGTTGAATAAGTTGTGGGATATCCAGTACCAGCGCGGGCTTGCCACTGCCCAAAATGGTGGAGCCACTGATACCACGTAGCGATTTAAAAATATCCCCTAAGGGCTTGATCACGGCTTGTAATTCGCCGATCAGACGATCCACCACAATGCCCGCACGGTTTTCGCCGTAATGCACAATCACGATAAATTCTGGGCTGTGCGCTGCGGGTAAGCCAAACAGCTCACGTAGCGAGATAAACGGCAGCCAGTCACCACGTAAATTAATTTGCCTAGTGTTGTGATTCATGGCTTCTGGCGGCAAATCGACGCACTCAATCATCATATCTAGCGGCATCACCAGCGCTGAGTTCTCTACCTCAACGTGGAAGCCATCGATAATTGCTAAGGTAAGCGGCAGCCGTAGCCGGAAGGTAGAGCCTATTCCTGGGCGGGAATGGATTTCTATTTCGCCGCGCAAAGATTCGATATTGCGCTTTACCACATCCATGCCCACGCCACGGCCAGATAAATCACTGACGGCATCGGCGGTTGAAAAACCAGGCAGAAAAATCAGCTGCAAGATTTCTTGATCAGAAAGCTGGCGCTCATCGTTGATCAGGGATCGCTCTATGGCTTTGCCGAGCACTTTTTCACGATTAATCCCCGCGCCATCATCACTGACTTCCACCACTACCGAGCCCGCATCGTGATAGGCATTCAGCGTAACGGTGCCTACTTCTGGCTTATTGGCCGCTAGGCGTTGCGCTGCGGATTCTAAGCCATGGTCTACCGCATTGCGGATAATATGCATCAGTGGATCGGTAAGCTTTTCTACCATTGATTTATCGACTTCGGTGTCTGCCCCTTTGATCTCAAGGTGGATGGCTTTGCCGAGTTGCTTAGAGGTTTCGCGCACCATGCGTGGGAAGCGGCTGAAAATTTCGTCTACCGGCACCATGCGTAAGGTCAGCGCATCATCACGGATGCTTTCTACCAAGGTATTGATGATGGCGACGGATTCAATCAGCTCGGCATCGCCGCGTTGCTGTGCAATCAGCTTGGTGCCCGATGCGGCAATCACCAGCTCCCCTACGCGATTAATCAGCCGATCGAGCTTGGCGGTTTCAATGCGGATGGATTGGCTTTCGGTTCTAGGGGCTTTTGCCATTTTGCTGCTGGTGCTGGCTTGCTCTGTGCTGGCTGGGGCTTGCTCTGTGGTGCTGGCACTTTTAGCGATGGGGTCTTCGGCAAGGGTGAAGCTGCCGCTTTTTACTTGCATTGCTTCTTGGTTACTTAAGGCTTGCCTTTCGCACCAGCGGGAGAGCTGATCGGCGATTTCTTCGCCTCTTTGTGCGTGTAGCTGCTCGGCCAGCTCACGATAAAGTGCTAATGGGGCGTGGGGAGGGAGGATGCCGATAAGGCTATCTTCTTTAACAAAATCAAAAGTGCCATTGATTTTATCCGCCGAGGCATCTGACTCCATGCTAATTTCAAAACCAATAAAGCATTCAGTAGGGTCAAAAAGCTGCATGGCGGGCCAAGTACGCCAGACCGTTTCAATATGCTTAATGGAACAAAAACCTTGTAAGTAATGTAGGAAAGAAAGCGGATCGAATCCAAAGCGAAAGGTGTCGGGATGAAAACGTAAAGAAAGCTGCCAGAGCGGTGAGACGGCATGGGGCGAAGTTTGTGGGGCAAGCGGTTCGGCTTCGATCTGTGGAGTGCTTACTGCTTTTGGAAGCGCTACCCCAGTTTGAACGGCTTGATATTGATGTAGGCTTTCTAGTAGCGGTATCCCTTCGGGCAGATCATCTAAGGCCAGTGCTTCGCTGCCTGCGCTGGTTAAGAGCAAGCGGCGTAAGTGATCATTGCTGGCGAGTAGCAGCGAAACTAACTCATCGCTTAAGGCCAGTTGATTGCTACGCAAGCGTTCTAATACGTTTTCGACGACGTGGGCAAATCTAACCAAGGCCTCTAGCCCAAAAATGCCGCCAGAGCCTTTAATGGTATGGGCGGTACGAAATAGTAAGTTGTAAGTTTCAGTGCAGGGCGGGTAGGCAATAGGATCAAGCAGGGCGGTTTCAAGCGCATCGCATAGCTCGTCAGCTTCTTCAAAAAAGATCAGCCTTGCTTTACTAAGATCCATCATGGCTGGCCTCTGTGGGCAGGCTTGAGCACACCGTTACGCCTAGGTATTGCAGGGTGTGCTTCATGGCAGGGTCTAGGGTGAAGAGTGCAATGCTCTTGCCTGCGTTCATCGCTTCAGCCTGCAAAATAGCCAGCAATTGCGCGCCGCAGCCATCTAGTTCACTGACTTCAGACAGATCAAGCATGACTTCTTCGTGATTGAGTAAGCTGAGTAAATCATCTTGGACATCGGCTGCATTAAATATCGTAAGCTCGCCTTGTAGTCGGGCCAAGGTCTGGCCATTTTGGTGCTCTAGCAGTAGTGACATGGTGCGCTCGCTTAGGGTTGAATCAGCTTGGATACCGCATCGAGTAATTTAGCGGGCTCAAAAGGTTTAACAATCCAAGCTTTGGCACCTGCCTCTTTGCCTTGTTGCTTTTTATCATCGGCTGATTCGGTGGTCAGCATAATCACTGGCACATAGCGATGCGCCGCTTGCTCTTTTAGTTTTTTTAGAAAGGTGATGCCATCCATGCCCGGCATATTTACATCAGAAATAATCAGATTAACGCGCTGCCCTGTTAGCTTACTTAGCCCCTCATTACCATCTTTGGCTTCAATCACCTCATAGCCCGCCCCGTTTAGGGTAATGGAAACGGTTGCTCGCATGCTGGCTGAGTCATCTAGTATCAAAATCGTTTTTTTTGCCATGGTAGTTAAGCCATCGTTATAAAAAGCGGGTAGACAAGATAAGAGTGGTTTTTTGTAAGCGTTTTTTGAGCTAAATGGTGTGTGTGCTTAGGCAATAATTACATTAGTTAGGTTTAGCACTCCCTGTGTCAGTGTCAATCAGAATTCAATAGCCGATGTTAAGCCACTACCTTGGCAAGAGCGTTTTGCGCCACGAAAACCACCACCAAACCTGTTGCCCTCCGCGTAGAGGCGCAGCAAGCCACACCCCAATATGTGTGGGGTTTTGCGTGTTAAGGGGCTGCCATCAAACCAAACCGCAAGTTGCAATCCCTATGGACTTAAAAGAATTCGGGTTCCCCAGCGGCGGTGCTCGGCTGGGCTGACGAGCCACCGTGCAATGCAGCTTGCTCTTGGGTGGAGTAAGTACTGCGTAATCGGGCCAGCCAGTCTGTGACGGATAGCGGGGGGGGGGAATCTGCAGGGGCACTGAGTAGGGCGGCTAAGTAATCTTCTAAGTGGCTTAAGTCTTGCTCAACATGAGCCATCATCTGGCACACCCTATCTTGGAACTGTAGTGCGACTAAGGTTTGGTTCAGCTCTTGTTCAACTTTATTGCCCTGAGCTTGCAAGTTGCTATTGACCTGCGCCATTTTTTGCGTAGCAATGGTGAAGTCAGAAAGAGATGCGTCGAGTAAATGCAAGGCCTCTCCTATTTGCTGGGATTCACTGGCATTGATGCTGGCGGCTTTTGTACCTGCGTCCCGCAAGGCGTGATCGATGGCGGCTACTTTGATCGACATCTGCTTGCCGGTCTCCGCCGAAAGTGTCGAGAGTTTGCGAACTTCATCGGCCACTACGGCAAAGCCTCGGCCTGCTTCACCCGCCCGCGCGGCTTCAATGGCAGCATTGAGTGCAAGTAAATTGGTTTGATTGGCAATAGCCGCCACGCCTTTTGCCATGGAGTCTAGCTCGGTGGAGAAATTGGCAAGGCTGGTCACTTGATTAATCAGCTCTTCGCGGTGGGTGGATGTTTGAGCAAGGATATGAGCAAGACTGCTGGTGCGTTCACGCACATGCTCAATCAATTGGCTCAGTTTGGGCTGGCTGCTGTGCTTATCATCAGATTCGCCACGTGACTCACGAATGGTGGCGCGCAAGTCGACTGCAATGTCTCTAAGGGTGAGGCCAAGTTGATTTCCTGCGTCTTCAGATTGCCGTCGGGCTAGTTCGATATTGCCCCGCCATATGGGTGCCACGGCGGTGAGTAGATGGGGAAGTGGCGCTGGTTCGGTACTGCGCCTATCTACGGCTGGCTCAATGGCGCGGTTTGGTTGGGCTTGGGCGAGGCGAGTAAGGAGTATGCCGATGGGCAGATAAAGGGCCGCTAGCCATGGCAAATTGAGTATTCCAGCAATCACAATGGCTAATGTTGCACTGAGCAGATTGCACCCGTTCCATAAATATCTGTGCATTTTCATTTGTGAATAGCCTTGATATTGATGTGTCTTAAAAACTCAATATAGGGCGGTGATTTAGATAAAACAAAAAAGAGCGCTTGCTTGCAGATTTATATAAGAGTGTTTACGGGGGGACTGAGGAAGGGGAGTGAGGCCGAGGGCGACTTATACGTAGTGAATAACAAGTTTTCATAAATTTTAAACGGGCTAAAAACGTCACCCCCGAGTGCTTTTGCCGGGGAGCCAGTCGCGTCATTCCCACCTACGTGGGTGTGACGCTGCTGATGTGAGTAATACACGATAACTTATGACGTAGTACTTACACATTAAACTGCTTAGCTGGATCTGTGCTTAACAGCCTGCCGGTTTGACGCGGCAAGCTTTTGCTTAGCGAGCTTGTGTTAGCAAATCTCTTGCTTCGCTTAAGGAACTTAAGATGGGGATGTTGAGCGCTAAAGAGTGACGCGAAGGGGGGCGTAAGTCGGGGATCATAATGACTTTGCAGCCAGCCTGGTGGGCCGCTTGCACGCCAAAATCGGAGTCCTCTAATACGACGCACGATTCAGTAGGAAAATTAAATGCGGCGGCGGCTTTTTGGTAAATTTCAGGCGCGGGCTTAGGGTGGGTGACTTCATCCCCACAAATGGCAAAGTGAAAGCGCGACCAAAGGCCCGCTGCACGTAAATGATGCTCTGCAATGCTGCGCCGTGTGGAGGTGCAAACGGCTTTAGGAATATTGTTTTCTTCTAGCCAGCTTAAAATATCATTCAATCCTGGCCGGTGAGCAATCGGCTCTTGGGTGCGTTCCATATACAGCTTATGGCAAGCCGCGCGTAATTCATCTATGGGCGCTGTGGAGCCAAGATGCTCAAGTAAATAAGCATCGGTTTTGCTGTAATGCATACCAATCATGCCAATGGCTAAGGCACGCGGCATATCCACGCTTAGCGCAGTGGCTGCTTCCATCCAGCATTCAATACCGATGCTTTCCGTGTCTAACATCAGCCCATCCATATCAAAAAGGGCGGCAAGTGGTTTAGAAGTTAAATACATGCGGTGGCCGATAGAAGAGCTGAAAACGCTTATTTTACGCCAGTTGCTAAGTCTTGACCGCTGCATTATTACGCTAGTCAGAACATGGATTAGCTAATCTTCAAGTATGATGTGCAGCTATTTTAATCGCGCTTGGTACGGGAGTATGAATGCTGAAAGAGAATGGCTGCCCTTGTGAAAGCGGGCGCGTATACGCTGATTGCTGTGCGCCTTGGCATCAGGGCACAGCAGCCACTACACCTGAGCAATTAATGCGTTCGCGTTATAGTGCTTTTGTTTTGGGCTTACATGATTATTTATTGGCAACTTGGCACGCTACAACTCGGCCAGAAACCCTGGTAGATGAAGAGCCGGTGCGCTGGCTAGGTTTAAAAATTAAGCAAGCGCATGTTAATGGTGTAAATGGCGAGGTGGAATTTATTGCGCGTTACAAAATTGCGGGCAAGGCTTGGAAATTGCATGAGCGCAGCCGCTTTGTTTATGAAGAGGGCCGTTGGTATTACCTAGATGGCGAGATGCTGAATACTTAATAGAGGCTAATTTAGGCAAACGCACTGCGTGATCTACGGGGTTTGGATTGTGCTATTGCCATGCAAAAAACCATGCGGGGCGGGTGCAACCTTTGATTGATGCTGAAAAAAACGCGGCTTGCACCCGCCCAACGAAAAACAAACCTCTTTGAAAAATAGTATTGAATCATGGCATTCATCTGCGTTGATGCTTAGGGGCGCAAGCAAGCAGCGCCTCTAGGGTCTGTTGACGTTTCATTCACGGCTGCGTTGGCTGCAGTTTTGGGGCTGAACAAGGCAACAGACCCTAGCTATTTGTGGTTTTTCAAGTATTTGTAGATGGTATTTTTTAGACACTGCAGAGCAAAAAAAGCGCTGAAGTGTTGCATTGTGAGGCGGAAGATCTAGGGGTTTTCCGCTATTTTTACGTCTTGGCTTGACAATAAAGTCAACTTCTTATAATTTCAAACGGTCGTTTGAAATTGTTTTAAATCAACTACACCCAGCAGGAGTCGTAACGTGGTCGAATCGGTCAAGGCGCAAGATACAGCAAACCGCATTTTAGATGCAGCCGAGCCTCTTTTTGTAGAACACGGCTTTGATGCCACTTCAATGCGCATGATTACGCAATCGGCCCGAGTCAATATTGCGGCAGTTAATTATTATTACCACTCTAAAGATGGTTTATTTCGCGCGGTATTTGAACGCCGCGCTGAGCCATTTGCCAGATTGCTATTAGGCAAGCTAGAGGAATTAGAGCAAAGCGTCGCTCAGCCAACGGCAGATCAAGTCGCAGAAGCATTTGTAATGGCTTCTTTAGAAATGGGAAGAAATCCAGAATACGGTGGTTTATTGTTTGTTCGCTTAGTGGCTCGTACATTTGTTGAGCCGCATCCAGAATTAAAAGCGACTATGCCACAGCGATATGGTGAATTAACGCGGCGGTATTTAGCGGCATTAGGGCGGGCTTTACCGCATCTGTCTGAATTAGAAGTGCAATGGCGTTTCCATTTTTTATCTAGTGCTATGTTTAATGCATTCGCTGGTAATAATGTTTTACGTTTATTTACCGAAAGCTCACTCGTCAATGCCCGTGATCCTGCATTGGTGGTTCGAATGTTAATGCCATTTATCCGTGCTGGCCTCAATGCGCCAGCAGCCCAATAAAGGAAACTGTCATGACTAACTTGTTGCTGCATGTATTTGTCATTCTAGGAGCATTTATGCTTCTGGCTTACTGGCGTGCTCCGCTCTGGCTCAGCTCTGTGCTGTTTTTAGGTGCAACTGCTGCTGGTGTACAAATCGGCGGTATGCCGATGTATTCTCTGATTGTTGTTGGCGTTGTTGTAGCGCTGATCAATATCAAACCGATACGCCGCGCATTGTTAACGGGCCCTATTTTTGGTGTCTTCCGCAAAATCACCCCTGCCATGTCGCAAACTGAGCAAGAAGCGGTGGATGCGGGCACGGTATGGTGGGATCGCGATTTATTCTCAGGCAAGCCTGATTTCGATCGCCTGCATGCTATTCCGCAAGCCACCTTAACGGCTGAAGAGCAAGCCTTCTTAGATGGCCCAACTGAGCAGCTGTGCGCGATGCTGGATGATTGGAAAATCTCCACCCAGCATAAAGATTTGCCGCCTGAAGCTTGGCAGTTTATTAAAGATAACGGTTTCTTGGGCATGATCATCAAGAAGCAATACGGTGGTAAAGAATTCAGCAATACGGCGCATGCCCGTGTTGTAACCAAGATTGCAACGCGCTCTGGCTCGGCGGCTGTATCCGTGATGGTGCCAAACTCCCTCGGGCCAGGCGAATTGCTGCAGCATTATGGTACCGATGAGCAAAAGAACTACTACCTGCCACGTTTAGCCAAGGGTATTGATATCCCTTGCTTTGCACTGACTAGCCCTGATGCCGGTTCAGATGCGGGTGGTATTCCTGACTTTGGTAAGGTTTGTCGTGGTAGCTACACCGATCCACGTACCGGTGCTTACCATGAAAATGTGTTGGGTATTCGCCTTTCTTGGGAAAAGCGTTATATCACACTGGGCCCAATCGCTACGGTGCTGGGTATGGCGTTCAAGCTGTATGACCCAGAGCATTTATTAAGCGAAAAAGAAGATATCGGTATTACCTGCGCGCTGATTCCTACTGAGCACGAAGGCGTACATATTGGCCGTCGCCATTACCCTGGCACAGCGGTATTCCAGAACGGCCCGAACTGGGGTAAAGACGTATTTATCCCTATGGATTGGGTGATTGGTGGCGCAGAGTACGTTGGCCAAGGCTGGCGCATGCTGGTTGAGTGCTTATCGGTAGGGCGTTGTATTTCTCTACCTGCCATGTCGGTAGCGTCAGGCATGGTGTCCTCTTACACCACCGGTGCTTACTCACGGATTCGTAATCAGTTTGGTTTATCGATTGGCCGCTTTGAAGGCGTGGACGAAGCGCTGGGCCGTATCGGTGGTATGACTTATCAGATGGATGCGGCACAACGCCTTGCGTTGGCTGGCCTTGATATGGGCGAAAAACCATCCGTGCTGTCAGGTATTCTGAAGTATCACAACACCGAGCGCATGCGTAAGGTGATTAACGATGCAATGGATGTGCACGGTGGCAAAGCGGTATGTACCGGCCCACGTAATTACCTTGCAGGTGCTTATGGTGCAATTCCGGTGGCCATTACGGTTGAAGGCGCAAACATCTTAACCCGCAGCATGATTATCTTTGGTCAGGGTGCAATTCGTTGCCATCCGTTTGTACTAACTGAATTACGCGCGGCAATGAATAAAGATTTACCTGCTTTTGATACCGCAGTAATTGGCCATATCGGCTTTGCGGTATCCAATGCAGTACGCGCTTTTGTGATGGGTTTGACGGGCGCAAAATTAGTTGGCTCACCAAAATCCGGTGCAATGGCGCAGCGTTATCGCAATGTAGTGCGTTTCTCTTCAGCTTTTGCATTCCTTGCTGATATGGGTATGGCCTCCCTTGGTGGTAGCTTGAAGTTCCGCGAAAAATTATCGGCGCGTTTGGGCGATATGTTGTCGGGTCTTTATATTGCGACTGCCGCATTGAAAAAATTCAATGATGATGGCGCACCCAAAGAAGACTTGCCACTGGTAGCTTGGGCGGTTGATTCGGCGCTATATGATTGTCAGGTCGCGATGGATGGCTTTATGGCTAATCATCCAAGCCGTGCGCTGGCATTGCTGATGCGCGTGCTGGTGTTCCCATTGGGCTTGAGCTTAAAAGCAGCAACAGATAGTGATGGCACTAAGATTGCACGTCTGTTGATGGAGCCATCAGTAGCCCGTGATCGCCTGACGCAATACATGTATCGCTCAAAAGACGAAAACGATCCTGTTGGCGTGCTAGAGCATGCATTGAAAGCGGTGATCGAGACTGAAGCGTTGGAAGGTAAGCTGCGCAACGCGCATCGCAAAGGTACTTTAAAGAGCATCACTTCAGGTGAGCGTTTGGCTGAGGCACTGAGCACAGGTTTGATTACAACGGCTGAATTTGCTGCTGTAGAGCGCGCTCGTCGCTTACGCCGTGAAGTGATTATGGTGGATGATTTTGATGCCACTTTGACATTCTCTGATGACAATGCCATTCATCGCGATATTTTAAACCAGCCTAAAGGCTTAGATATTGCGGCATCGCCTAAGGTGAATGCGGTGGAAAGTGTAAAAATAGCAACAGAAACTCGTCCAGTGTCATAAAAAAAGAGGGATTTCATCGGCGTGATGAAATCCCTAATGCGCTGAAACAGTTGTTTGAATAAAAATAAGCTTGCACCCACTTAGTGTCCTAAAATCGATAAAGCCCAAATGCGCGAGATGAGTAAGGGCAGCTTACCATCTGCGAAAGTGCCAAAGAGTACTTGGGGTTTGTTGCAATTTTATTGCTTAGGATAAAATCACAGGCCAATTGGCCGCCGTTGGAGATAGACGATGTCTGAGACTATTCGTATGGCAATTCGTACTTTAGGTGTGGCAAGCTTATTCATTGCAGGCAACGCCCTTGCTTCTGGTTATCACTTTGGTGTGCAAAGCGTCAGCTCGCAAGGCGTTGCCAATTCAAACGCTGCTGAGGCAGAAGACGCTACTGTCTTGTTTTACAACCCAGCAGGGATGACGCGTTTACCAGGCACCAATATCTCTGGTGCTTTGGTCGTAGTTGATCCACATATCAGCTTTTCTAATCTGAATGCGACCAATAGCCGCAAAAAAACTGTTACTGGAAATGATGGTGGCTCTCCAACCGCGCCAGTCTATGTTCCGCAAACCTATATGACACATCAGATTAATGATCAGTTGTTTGTTGGTTTGGCCATGTTTGTGCCATTTGGTGATAAAACAAATTTTGATGAAAAATGGATCGGTCGTTATAACGGCACCGACCTTGAGCTAATGACGTTAGCGCTTAATCCTTCGATTGCCTACAAGGTTAACGAGCAGTTTTCTGTTGGTGCAGGTGTCACGGCCCAATACATGAAAGCACGCTTTAAGAAAATGATTGATTTAGGCAAGCTAACCGTAGGCGGAAATCCTAGTCCGGCTCTTGATGGATCGATGGATTACGAAGGCGATAACTGGGCTTATGGCTTTAATCTGGGTGTCACTTGGAAGGTAGATGATAGTTTGCGCTTTGGTGCGGCTTATCGATCTAGCCTAAGCCATAGCCTGCAAGGTGATACTAAGTTTACCGTGCCGTCTGTTTTCCCTCCTGGTATTGCGGTGGCTGGAAAATTGCTTAATTCAAATGGTACGGTTGATTTAGAAACACCAGATTCATTTGCGATTAACTTTTATAAAAAATTAAATAGCCAATTTGCATTAACCGGTGATTGGACACATACCTGGCACTCTAAATTTCAAGATTTAATTCTGAAAACGGACGCTGGCTTTAATGCAGATATTGAACAAAAGTGGCGCGATACGGATCGCTTTTCTTTGGGTCTGAGTTATCAATATAACGATCCTTTGAAATTACGCTTTGGTTTGGCTTACGATCAATCGCCAGCAGATCAGGCGAAATATCGTATTGCTAACTTGCCAGACAGCGATCGCTATTGGTTCTCAACAGGGTTTAACTACGCAATAGATAAAAATATGTCAGTCGATGTGGCTTATACCTATGTGAAGTTTAAAGACTCAAGCATGGCGAATATTGATAGCAGCAATGCCGTAACAACGAATGCAGATATTTCTGCCTATGCCAATGTATTTGGTGCGCAATTGAACTACCGCTTCTGATTTTTGTTTATCCCTCCCCTTAGCGGGGGAGGTTTCGTTTGACTCTGGGCGGCTCTCGCCGCTCTTCCTTTCCTTTTAGCGAGGCTAAACATGGCCAATACCGTGCATATCCGTCAGGTTGCCGTTCTCGGCGCGGGCGTAATGGGAGCGCAAATTGCTGCCCATCTTGCCAATGCGGGAATTAAAACCGTTTTATTTGATTTGCCTGCCAAAGAAGGTGATGCAAATGGCATTGCAACTAAAGCAATTGCCAATCTTAAAAAAATGAAACCGTCGCCATTAGCCTCAGCGATGCGCGCGGATCATATTGAGCCTGCTAATTACGGCTCTGATTTAGAAAAACTAAAAGATTGCGATTTAATTATCGAGGCCATTGCTGAACGCCTTGATTGGAAACTCGATCTTTATGCCAAGATTGCACCTTTTGTAGCCCCTCACGCTATTCTGGCTTCCAATACATCGGGCTTGTCGATTAATTCCTTAGCAGGTGGTGTACCTGAGCAATTACGCAGCCGTTTCTGCGGGATTCACTTCTTTAACCCACCACGCTATATGTATCTGGTTGAGCTGATTGCGGACTCCCAGACTGATCCTGCAATGATGGATGCGCTGGAAAGCTTCCTTGCTACCCGCATGGGCAAGGGCGTAGTACGCGCTAAAGACACGCCTAACTTTGTTGCCAACCGCATTGGTGTGTTCTCCATGCTGGCGACGATTTATCACGCCGAACGCCTCGGCATCCGTTTTGATGTGGTTGATGACCTGACTGGCCCGCGTCTTGGTCGTCCGAAATCAGCGACTTTCCGTACTGCCGACGTGGTTGGGCTGGATACCTTTGCTCATGTGGTTAAAACCATGACTGAGCAGTTGGCGTCAGATCCTTGGCACAAATACTTCACAGTTCCGGCATGGATGCAAAAGCTGATTGAAAACGGCGCTTTGGGCCAAAAAACCAAGGCTGGCGTATTTAAGAAAGTGGGCCGTGATGTATTGATGCTTGACCCTGCTACAGGCGAATATATTGCCGGTGGACAAAAGGGTAGCGATGAAGTGAAAGCGCTGCTCAAAATCACTGATCCAGCTGCACGCTTTAAAGCATTACGCGAATCCGCTCATCCTGAAGCGCAATTCCTCTGGGCCTGCATGCGCGATGTATGGCATTACATCAGCTATCATCTTGATACTATTGCCGATAACGCTCGCGATGTGGATTTTGCGATTCGCTGGGGTTTCGGCTGGAATCAAGGCCCGTTTGAACAGTGGCAAGCTGCTGGCTGGCAAGAGATCGCTGCGGCAATTGCTGCGGATTCAGCCGCTGGCCAAGCCATGAGCGATGTGGCGTTGCCAGCTTGGGTATCGGCACGTGATGCGGTGCATACCGCAGAAGGCTCATACAGCGCGGCAGATAATGCCCTGAAACAACGCTCCAACTTGCCGGTTTATAAGCGTCAGCTTTACCCGCCAACCGTGGTGGGTGATGCAGCACCAGTGTATGGCGAAACTATTTTTGAAAATGACGGCGTTCGTCTCTGGGCGCAAGCTGGTGAAGATGTCGCGGTTTTAAGCTTTAAAACCAAGGCGCATTGCATCGGCCCAGATGTATTGGCCGGTGTAAATCAAGCGGTAACGATCGCTGAAGAGCGTTACGCAGGTTTAGTGGTTTGGCACCCGGAAGCTCCGTTCTCGGTGGGTGCAGATTTGATGAGCATGGGCCCGGCCTTTATGACCGGCGACTTTGCTTCGATCGAAAACATGGTGGCCGAATTCCAAAAAGCCAGCATGCGCATCAAATATGCAGCAGTGCCGGTGGTTGGCGCAGCTCAGGGTTATGCCTTTGGCGGCGGTTGCGAATTTCTAATGCACTGCTCACGCGTTGTGGCCAGTCTTGAAACCTATATCGGCTTAGTTGAAGTCGGCGTGGGCCTCTTGCCGGCTGGTGGCGGTTGTAAAGAATTTGCACTACGCGCTTCGCAAGAAGCGAAGGGCGATATCGTTGGCGCGCTAAAAGACTACTACTTGTCTGTGGCGATGGCGAAAGTGGGCACCAGTGCAGAAGAAGGCCAGCAAATTGGCTATCTGCGTAGCTCCGACATTATTGTGTTTAACCCGAATGAATTGCTCTACGTGGCTAAAGCGCAAGTACGCGCCATGAGCGAATCAGGCTACAAAGCACCGGTGAAGCCTAAATCCTTCGCTGTTGCGGGCCGTGCAGGCGCAGCCACGATCAAGGGCCAGCTGATCAATATGCTAGAAGGCGGCTTTATCTCCAAGCATGATTACCTGATTGCCGGCCATATCGCCGAAATCATGACGGGAGGTGACGTGGATGCGGGCACGCTGGTGGATGAAGAGTGGATCTTGAAGCTGGAACGTGAGCGCTTTATGAAGCTGCTAAAAACCGGCAAAACGCAAGAACGCATCATGTACATGCTGGAAAACAACAAGCCGCTGCGTAACTAAGCAATTCATCGGAGTAGGGTGGGCAAGGTTTTTTGCCCACGCGTGCCCAGCGTGGGCTCGATAAGGCGGAGCCCACCCTACTCAGAATACCCCCTATTTAGGAGCTCAAAATGAGCAGACAGATTCAAGAAGCTTATATCGTTGCTGCCACGCGCAGCCCGGTTGGTAAAGCACCGCGCGGTATGTTGCGCAATGTACGCCCGGATGATTTGCTAGCCCATGTATTAAGAAGCGCGCTGGCGCAAGTGCCTCAGCTTGATCCTAAGCTGATCGAAGACGTGATCGTAGGCTGCGCCATGCCAGAAGCCGAGCAGGGGATGAATATTGCTCGTATGGCTGTGCTACTGGCCGGTTTGCCGGATACGGTGGGTGGTGTCACCATCAATCGTTTCTGCTCATCAGGCGTGAATGCGATTGCCATGGCTGCGGATAAAATCCGTTTGGGCGAAGCCGATGTGATGATTGCGGCGGGTACGGAAAGCATGTCGCAAGTGCCGATGATGGGAAATAAAATCTCCCTGAATCCTGAGATTTTCACTAAAAACGAAAATCTGGGTATTGCTTTCGGCATGGGCTTGACGGCAGAAAAGGTAGCCGAGCAGTGGAATGTTTCCCGTGAAGATCAAGACGCATTTGCGGTGGAATCTAACCGCCGCGCCCTGCACGCGATTGCTACCGGCGAATTCAAAGACGAAATCAGCCCGCTAGAAGTCTTCGCGCGCACGCCAAATTTGGCGACTGGTGAAGTTGAAGTCACTAGCAAGATTTGCGATACCGACGAAGGCCCACGCGCTGGTACCACTATGGAAGGCTTGGCTAAGCTTAAAACCGTATTCGCGGCTAAAGGCTCGGTCACTGCGGGTAATAGCTCGCAAATGTCGGACGGTGCTGGTGCGGTGATCTTGGTTTCTGAGCGCATTCTTAAGCAATTTAACTTAGTGCCATTAGCGCGCTACGTGACGTTTGCGGTAAAAGGCGTGCCCGCCCATATTATGGGGATTGGCCCGAAAGAAGCGATTCCTGCCGCGCTGAAGCTAGCTGGCCTGACGCTGGATGACTTGGGCTGGATTGAGCTGAACGAAGCGTTTGCGGCGCAAGCACTGGCTGTGGCGCGAGATTTGAATCTGGATATGAGCAAAGTAAACCCACTGGGTGGCGCGATTGCTTTAGGCCATCCGCTGGGTGCAACCGGTGCGATTCGTGCTGCAACCATCGTGCACGGTATGCGCCGTCACGGTATGGCTGGTAAGTACGGCATGATCTCGATGTGTATTGGTACCGGTATGGGCGCTGCTGGGATTATTCAGTCGCTGTAAGCCAATAAATCATCTCTCCTTAAACCCACGGCGTAAAATCTGTGGGTTTTTTTGCAAGGAAGTAAAAGAAAATGAAAAAGCTCTTAATGACCGCTTCATTTGTACTTGCTACTCAAAGCAGTATGGCTTTGGAAGTGGCAGGGATTAATCTGGCCGATCATGCCGAATTAGCCAGCCAGTCTTTGGCGCTAAACGGTGCAGGCGTACGTAAAAAAGTGTTCTTTGATGTGTATTTAGCCGCGCTGTATGTGCCGAGCAAAACGCAAGATGCCTCCGCCGTCGTCAATGCCGCATCACCACGCCGTATGGAGCTGCGTATGCTGCGTGAAGTTTCTGCCGCCACCATGCACGAGGGTTTTGTGGATGGCTTGAAAGCTAACCAAAGCGAGGCTGTTTTAGCCACACTAGCACCAAAAATTGCCGAGCTGGAGCAGGTATTTAAACAGGTTAAAACCGCCGCCAAGGGCGATGTGATTCAGCTTGATTTTATGCCTGGCCAAGGAACGCGGGTTACTGTGCGTGGCAAGACCTATGCAATGATTACAGGGGATGACTTTGCTGCGGCGATGTTATCGATCTGGCTGGGGCGTGCGCCAGTGAATGATGGTTTGAAAGCGGCTCTACTCGGTAAGTAAGCAGTCTTTTAAAGTTTTTAGGACAAGTCATAAGCAGTGCGTAGATGGGCCTTGGTTGTTTAGAGTGCCTTATGCATGGTTTATGGCTTGTCCTTTTTTGCGCTTGGCGTTTGGTACAAGAGCCTCTGGATTGCCGATAAAAACACATGGGGATGACGTACTTTTAGAGGAAAAAGATTAGAGTTTAAGCCTGTTGAGCGAAGCCGTTAACCAAGGCATTTTTTGTATTTAAGAAGCGAATATATGTAGTAATACTACCATTTTGTGTTTTTTATTTTATTAATAATTACCGTTCAATTTATTGATTTTATTGTGTTTTATGTTTAAATATGTAGTTTAAAATATATTTTTTTGACGTTTAATAGGTAGTTTTACTACAAAAATACTTGCGTGCGATCTGTAGTTTTGTTAAAGTAGCTCCATTGCTTGATTGGGAACAGATGTCTGGCCCAAGTCACTAAGGAGCTCGTTATGCGTACCTTGCAAATTATTTTTAAGAACATCGAAGCCGCTCAAAACTTGTTGATGAAGTCGCAAGGTTTGATTCGTTGATCTACTGGTTTAGTAGTATGTAGTTGTTGTGGTAGTAAGTTGTTGTGTGTGTAGTGTGTTTTGACTCTTCATCTAGTCTTCTTTTTGCCCAGTTCTGTTCTGCGTTTTTGCGCAGCAGACTGGGCTATTTTTTTGCCTACGATTTGGGCTTTTTTTACTTGTAAGAATAGCCCTAGGTATTTTTTTGCTTGATCTTATGCATGAAACAAATGCCACCATCGCTTGCCATGCGGTAAAGTAGTGGCCTTGATCTTATTGAATATTGTGCTTATGTTTGCTCGTTCACTGTGTGCTTTAACTCTTGTTTTTCCCGCTGTGGTGTATGCCGACGTGGAAGCGCCTGCAGAAGCAGAGCAAAACGTCCAATTTCCCTACGTCTTAAAAATCACCGCCACTGATAATTTTCATGAGCTGCTGGAAAAAAACTTAGATTTAGCACGTTGGCAGCGTGAAAGGCGCGTCACGCGGGAGCAGCTTGCGCGGCTTTTGGATTCGGTTACGGAATCGGTGTCGGGTTTGCTCGCCACAGAAGGGTATTTTTCGCCGGTGGTGAATGCCAAGTTAGATGAATCTGTGCAGCCTGCCGTGGTGAGCTTAGATGTTAAAGCGGGTGAGCCCAGCCGCGTGCGTGATATTGATGTGAATTATATGGGCGCTATTGATGAGGACGAGGTGCGGGTACAGCGGCTATTTGAGCGGCGTGAGCAAACGTGGTCTTTACCAGTGGGCAGTATATTCAAGCAAAGTGCTTGGAATGATAGCAAGCGCCGTGCATTAAGCTCATTAATTAATCGCCGTTATCCCGCCGCTAAAATGATCCGCTCTGAAGCCAGTGTAGATCCGCAGGCTTTAACGGTGGATTTAAGTATTGATTTAGATAGTGGCCCTGCTTATACCTATGGGCCTTTGGAAGTGAGTGGATTATCCCGCTTCCCAGAAAAACTGATTCGCAATAATGTTGAATTTCATGAAGGCGAAGAGTATCGCCGTAAAGATTTAGTGGATCTGCAAACCGATTTACAAAACCTTCCACATTTTTCCTTGGTTTTGGTGGATGTAGATTTACCTGAAAATCCACCCTTTATTGCGCCGGTAAAAGTCACGGTGCAAGAAGCCCCATTAAGCAAAATTAGCACGGGTTTGGGTTATAGCACCAATACCGGTGTACGCGGCTCATTTAGCTATCGCTACTTAAATTTAATGGATAGGGCATGGGTTTTTGACAGTAGTTTGCGCTTAGAACAAAAAGAGCAGGCTCTAAGTGCTGGGATTACCTTCCCTCGTTTTGCCTCGGGTTATGAGCATAGGGTTTATGCCAGCTATACCCGTGAAGATATTCAAAGTTTAGCCATTGATAAATGGAAAACAGGGGTTTCTAGAAGCAGTACCTCAGAAAATATCGACCGTTTAATTAGGTTGGAATACCAAATCGAGCGCAGTGAACTTAATGATGGCACGGTGTTTGATCCACAGTCTTTAACCGCTAAATATCAATGGGTTAGACGCAATGTTGATCGCCTCAGAAACCCACGTTCAGGTAATGTGATTACCTTGGAGGGGGGCGGAGCAATTAAAGGGGTTTTATCTGATGAAACCTTTGCTCAGCTTTATGGGCGGGGCGTGCAATATTTTCCGATTGGTAAAAAAAGCGTGTTTGTTGGCCGCTTAGAGCTAGGGCAAACATTTACTAAAGACGTGACTAATGTGCCCACAGATTGGTTGTTTCGTACCGGTGGTTCGTCGTCGGTGCGGGGTTACGATTATCAAAGTTTAGGTATTTCTTTGGGCGGCTCCACGGTGCCTGGACGGGTGTTGGCCGTGAGTTCTTTAGAGTATCAGCAGCCTGTTTACAAAGATTGGTTAGGAGCGGTGTTTGTGGATCATGGTGGGGTGGCGGATCAGTGGAAAGATTGGGAAGGCTCAACAGGTGTGGGCGTGGGCGCGCGCTGGGTGAGCCCAGTTGGCATGATTGGGATAGATGTGGCGCGTGGTATTGAGGCCAAGCAATTTAGAGTTCATTTTACGATGGGGGTCACTTTCTAAATGGAGCCCAATAGCCTTGAGCCGACTGTTGCAGCTGTAATACCAAAACCTAGATACTCATTGTTACGCCGATTGATAGGCCTGCTGTTATTTGTACTCATTGTGCCGGTGTTTGTCTTAACGAGCACTTTGGCTTTTTTTGACTCACAAATAGGGCGTGATTGGCTGGTTAAGCAAGTGAACCACAGTAGTGTGGCTAAATTGCACGCCATTGATGGCTCTTTGTGGTCTAGTTTTGCCCTGCGTGGTTTGGTGGTTGATACCCCTGCTATGAAGCTGGCGATTGATAAGGTAAGCCTAGCATGGAGCCCATATAGCTTATTGGCACGGGATTTATCGTTAGATGATTTAACCATTGGGCATTTAGAGCTGGATATCAAACCTAGCCCGCCGGATAAACTGCCCTCGCCACCGCCAGAGAGTATTACTCTGCCGATCGGCGTGCATATTGATCGGGCCAGTATTAAACGTTTAAGTATCAAGGGTTCGCCTGATATCGAATCAATCCGTTTAAAACTCGCAAGTAATGGCAGCTTTCATCAGTTGTTCTTGGATCAGCTACGGCTAAAACTGCCACAAGCTGATGTCACTCTAAAAGGTGATTTAGCCTTAGCAGGGGCACAGCCTTTTACGACATCAGGGCAATTAACGCTGCAGGGTAAGGTTGAAAATAAACCTTTGAATTCGCAAGTAAAACTGAGCGGTGAGCTGCGTAAATTGCAATTGCAGGGTGATATTAAAAGTGAGCAACTTAAAGCACTGATTAATGCGCGTTTAGATGTGTTTGCCCCTTACACCTATCAACTATTGAGCGAGGGCAAAATTGAGTTGCAGCAGCTTAACCCTGCGGCGCTCATGCCTAGCTTGCCTAAGGCACTGTTGGATGTGACCTTGACGATGATTCCGCTGGGCGATCAGGCGGGCAGTGGCGTGCTGGAAGTCAAAAACGCCATGCCTTTGACGATCGATCAAGGTGGGCTTCCTTTTACTCAAATCAGCAGCAAGCTGAGCTATTTAAAAGAAACGCTTACGATTCAATCTGCAGTGCTTAGCCTGCTTGGGCAAGGGCAGATTAAGGGTGCTGGGCAGGTGAGCCAAGGGCAAATGAAGCTGCAGTTTGAGCTGGCGAAGATAGATCCAGCCAAGCTATGGTCGCACCAGCCACCTGCGTCTCTAGGCGGAACAATTCAGCTACACGGGCCTTGGTTGGCTCCTGATGTGCTGGCTAAATTGGAAGATCAGCAGCGCAAAGTGGCATTTGATCTGGATATGGGCTGGCTAAATCCTAAGCACGAGCGCCGTATTACGCTGCGTAGCGCTAAATTATCCCGTGCTAATAGCAGCGTGTCTTTGCAGGGCGAGTTTGGTTTATTAGATAGCAAGGGCGTAGCCAGAAACGATTTTAAACTTAATGGTGAATTTACTGGAATTAATCCGGCCGAATTTGTAAATAGTCCTAAAGGCGTGATCACCGGGCAATTTAAACTAGCGGGGGCTTTGCTGCCGGTAATGCGGGCGGATGTGGATTACAACTTGCAAAATAGCCGTTTTAACGGTGAGGCACTGAGTGGTAAAGGGCAGTTAAGGCTAGAAGAAACCCGCGTATCCAATGCCGATTTATGGCTAGCACTGGGCACAAATCGAGTGGATGTCGATGGGGCTTTGGGGAGTGCTAATGACACTTTAAAACTTAAACTTAATTTACCGCAACTCCAGCTGCTAGGCCCTGGCTTTGCAGGTAAGGCCAGTGGCGACGCGCAGTTAAAAGGCGAGCTGCTTAATCCGCAGATTGCCGCGCAGTTGTCGCTTAATAGCTTACAAACGCCGTTTGGGGTATCGGTGAATCAAGCTCAGATTGATGCTCAATTGCAATCTGATCTAAAAGGCCCATTTCAGCTTCGTGCCGAAGTCAGTGATGCCAAAGCTGCGGGCGTGTTGCTGCAAAAGCTCAGTTTTAAGGTAGATGGTAGCCGCGCTAAGCACCATGCCAGCTTGCTGGTACAGGGCAAAAAAGAGGAGCCGCCGATTGATCTCTCCGCCACTTTAGATGGGGGCTTAAACGAGCAATGGGCATGGCGTGGCGTGCTGCAGGCTTTGCAAGTTAAGCAACCGCTGGCTTTAAATTTAGCCAGCCCTGTTGCCTTAGAAGCGGGCGCAGGTTTACTACGCCTTGGTGATACACGCTTGCTGATGGGTGACACCCGCTTGCACCTGAAGCACTTCTCTTGGAACGATGGCGCTTTGGATACGGCAGGTGATCTTGAGCAGCTTTCTGTGGGGCAATGGCTACCACTGCTTGGGCGAAAAGACCTGATCGGCAATTTGATGTTGGGTGGCCGCTGGAATTTGCAATCCAAGGGGGGCCTTAATGGCATGCTGGAAATTCATCGGCAATCGGGCGATCTAAAATACGTAAACGCGAGCGCCGCGCCACAAAAATTTGATTTGCAAGATTTAAAACTACAAATCAATGCCAAGCAATCCATGATAAATCTGGAAGGCAATCTTAGCTCTGGCCGCTTTGGGCAGATGCAGGCCAGTGGCAAAGCTTTAGTGGATGCTGTGAATTGGCGCTTGGCCGAACACGCCCCCGTGGATATTTCTGTGAAAGGTGATTTGCCTAAGCTCGCCATGCTTGGCCCTTTACTTGGGCCTGACTTAAGCTTAGGCGGTAAGGGCAACTTTGAAGTACGTCACTCCGGCTTGCTAGCAGATCAGCAGTGGGTGGGTTTTGTGAATGGTGATAATTTATCGATTCGTGATGGGGCAACGGGTCTTGCCTTACAGGATGGTAAAGTGAGAATCGCTCTAGATAAGCGGCAGGTTGTTTTGCAACAATTTCAATTTAAAGGGGGGCAGGGCAGCTTAGAGGCAAAAGGTAGTTTCGATCTGGCCGGCCCTAGTCCAAGCGCCACGGCGCAAGTGATTGCCAATAAACTCACCTTGATTAGCAAGGCCGATATGCTAGTGGTGATGTCGGGCCAAGGTGATATTAGCCTTAAAGACAAAGCGCTGAGCGTGAGTGGTAGGCTGAGAGCGGATGAAGGCGATATTCGCTTTCAATCCAACGATGTGCCACGGTTATCTGATGATGTAGTGATCAAGGGTAGGGCAAAATCATTGGTTGATGCAGGGCCGAAGCTTTCTCTGCAGATGGATGTTGATCTAGGAAATAATTTCCGCTTCCGTGCCTATGGCTTGGATGCTCGCCTAACAGGCTTGCTCCGCTTGCGCGCCCAAGCGAATCAAGCACCAACGGCCACTGGCGTGGTACAAGTGGCCGAAAATAGCGGCAATGTGCGTAGTACTTACAGTGCCTATGGGCAGAAGCTAGAGATTGAACGCGGTATTCTCGCGTTTCAGGGGCCAATCGATAACCCCTCCCTAGATATTCTCGCCATGCGCCGTGCGCAGGAGGTTGCCGCAGGGGTGCAAGTATCAGGCTCAGCGCTAAGGCCGCGGGTACAGCTCTATTCGGAGCCTGGCATGCCAGATAATGAAAAGCTAAGCTGGCTCTTGTTTGGGCATGGCTCAGATAGCATGGAGAAATCAGACAGTGCCCTCATGCTGCAAGTTGCCAATGCCTTACTCACCTCAGGTGACGGTGGCCCTGGCTTTACCGAAGGGATTTTGGGGCAGGTTGGCTTAGATGATGTGGGCTTTAGCAGCCAAAAAGAAAAAGACGGCACCTCTACCCAAGTGGTATCTGTAGGCAAACAGCTTGGCAAAAATGTGAGAGTCTCGCTAGAAAAGAGCGTAAACGGCCTGCGCGATGCGGTGAAGTTTACTTGGCAGCTCACTAAAGGCTGGTCTTTGGTATCTAGGGTGGGAACGGATGAAACAACCGGTGATGCCTATTACACTTTTACTTTTGACTGAGTTTTAAACCTTGTTTTATCTAAGCCCAAGGCCACTTACATTGTTAAATGCAAGTGGCCTTGGGCTTATTGCGGCTTAAATTAAGACCCATCCCTATTTTTTATGTCAATTTAAGGTGGCGCTCCAATATTCTGCATAGGAAAACGATCTGCGTGATGCGAGGTGTTTTGCTGCAGTGCAAAATAGCAGGTTCTGTGAACGTTATATTCGCCTTAGTGAATTCCAAATCACCAGAGCTTGGGGTGTGACTTATGGTTTAAGGATAAAAGTGAAGTCGTCCCGCTCTAGTATTGTGTCGTTAAATACCGCTAGCAGCGCTTCGTAATCTTCTCTTCCTAGCGCGGCTTTTGCTTCATCGCCATCTTGCCAAGTGATTTGGATCGGGCCTTCTAGATTGCCGCTTAGCTCGTCGTAAAGCGCATCAAGGTTGTTCACAAAATCAGTGGAGAAATCAAGCTGTTCTGCCAACTGCTGGTAAACATCTGCTTGTTTGCTGAGGTGCTTGAGTACTACTTTGTGAGTTATTGACATGCTGCCACCTCGGTAAAGGTTTGATAGTGATCGACGGTAATATAACGCGGGCCGTTTTTGTTGAAGACAATCCGCTTAGCGCCGCGTTTGTTGCCCTGATAGTCTAAATCGGCTTCTTGGTACTGGTTACGTGGCAGGCGGTTTTCACGGTTGCCAAAGCGATCCCCACCGATCGATTTTCCCGGCAGGCTTTGCCAGAGCGAAGAGCCAGGTCGCCAGCCAGCGGCTTGAGCCTCTCGTTTTGTAACAAATTTGGCGGGCAGCTGGCCGGTTTGATTTAGGCTTTTTAGGATGTCGGTAAGCTCGCTAGCATTAGTTGCTGGGCGCAACTGGCGATTTAAGTTTTCTGCCACGCTTTGGCAAGAGGCCGCGTTAGCCAGGCCACAGCTCATCAGCAGTAAGGCCATTAATGATCGGTGCATTGAGTTTCCTTTTCAGGGTTATGTGTAATGTGTTTATTTAAACTACATCGGCATAAGTCTTGCTTGCGCGGTTGTGGCAAAGTGCCTTCTATGCTAGTTTCTTAGACCCTGACTTTTTTTGATGATCGCCATGGCTCAGACACTTTATGACAAACTTTGGCACTCGCATGTCGTTCGCACTGAAGACGACGGTACTTGCCTTATCTATATAGATCGTCACCTGGTGCATGAAGTCACCAGCCCACAGGCTTTTGAGGGCCTAAAGTTAGCGGGTCGCGGCCTATGGCGCAAGTCTTCAATTGTCTCGACGGCCGATCATAATACGCCAACTAATGATTGGGATAAGGGGATTCAAGATCCTATCTCACGTTTGCAGGTGGAAACGCTGGACGCCAATATCAAAGAATTTGGCGCGCTGGCTTATTACCCGTTTAAAGACCAGAAACAAGGCATTGTGCACGTGGTTGGCCCAGAAGTTGGCGCAACCCTGCCAGGCATGACCGTGGTGTGTGGTGATAGCCATACCTCTACCCACGGCGCATTTGCCGCGCTTGCCCACGGTATTGGTACTTCTGAAGTGGAGCATGTAATGGCCACTCAAACGCTGGTGGCTAAAAAATCTAAAGCCATGCTGATCCGTGTGGATGGCGCGCTGGGCCGTGGTGTTACGGCAAAAGACGTGGCTTTGGCAATTATCGGTAAGGTGGGTACGGCTGGCGGCACTGGCTATGCGATTGAGTTTGGCGGTGAAGCGATCCGCTCCTTGTCGGTAGAGGGTCGGATGACGCTATGCAATATGGCGATTGAAGCCGGTGCGCGTGCGGGTATGGTGGCAGTGGATGAAAAAACCATCGATTACCTAAAGGGCCGTCCTTATTCGCCGAATGCCCAGCAGTGGGATGCGGCTGTAGCGCACTGGAAAACGCTGGTATCGGACGAAGGCGCAGTGTTTGATGCGCTCGTTACGCTAGATGCTGCCGCAATCGAGCCACAGCTCACATGGGGAACCTCCCCAGAGCAAGTCTTGGGGATTTCTGGCCGTGTGCCAGATCCAGCCAGCGAAGCTGATTTAGTAAAACGCGGCAGCTATGAACGCGCGCTGCAATATATGGGCCTAGCTGCTAATACCCTGCTAATCGATATTCAGATCGATAAAGTATTTATCGGCTCCTGTACTAACTCACGTATCGAGGATTTACGCGCCGCAGCAGGCGTAGCTAAGGGTAAAACTAAGGCTGCCAATGTAAAACTGGTGCTGGTGGTGCCGGGTTCGGGCTTGGTAAAAGCGCAGGCTGAGGCCGAAGGGTTGGATAAGATTTTTATTGCGGCAGGTTTTGAGTGGCGTGAGCCAGGCTGCTCGATGTGTCTTGCCATGAATGCCGATCGCCTAGAGCCTGGTGAGCGCTGTGCATCCACTAGCAACCGTAATTTTGAAGGCCGTCAGGGCCAAGGTGGACGTACGCATTTGCTGAGCCCTGAAATGGCTGCAGCGGCGGCGATTGCCGGTCATTTTGTTGACGTGCGTCAGCTGGCTTAAGGGGAAACACCATGAAACGAATCGCAACGCTGCTGCTCATGTTTCTTATGCTAGGGCTGACTGCTTGTAACACCATGTCGGGCGTGGGTAAAGATATTAAAAAAGGTGGTGAAGCCATCGAAAAGGCGGCCAATAAATGAAAGCATTTACTCAAATTAATGGTTTGGTCTGCCCGCTGGATCGCGCTAATGTTGATACCGACGCGATTATCCCTAAGCAGTTTTTAAAATCGATCAAGCGCTCAGGCTTTGGCCCAAATTTATTCGATGAATGGCGCTATCTGGATCACGGTGAGCCAGGTATGGATAACAGTCAGCGTGCACCTAATCCAGAGTTTGTGCTGAACTACCCGCGCTATCAGGGGGCAGAAGTGCTGCTGGCCAGAGATAACTTTGGTTGCGGATCAAGCCGTGAGCATGCGCCGTGGGCGATCGATGATTACGGTTTTCGTGTGGTGATTGCACCTAGCTTTGCTGATATTTTCTTTAATAACTGCTACAAAAACGGTCTGCTGCCGATTGTGCTGGACGGCGCTGTGGTGGATCAGTTATTTGCGGAAAGTGAAGTCAGCGTTGGCTACCGCTTAAATGTGGATTTACATGCTCAAACTGTTACCACGCCATCTGGGCAGGTGTTTAGTTTTGATGTTACCGGCCATCGTAAGCATTGCCTGCTGAATGGCTTAGATGAAATTGGCCTGACTTTACACCACGCTGATGAAATTAAAGCCTTTGAAAATCAGCGCCGCATTGATCAGCCTTGGTTGTTTTCCTGATTTTTTGTCTTTGGCATGCTTTACATCAACAACTGTCATCAATCTGCGTATAGTATCTAGGTTGTTTTACTTATTTCGGAATGCCTACAATCATGATTTTGCATAAATTTAAAAATCAAAATGAATTAAACCGCGTTGGTGCAGATTTATTACTCTCTATTGTGCGCTCAAAACCCAATGCTATTTTGGGAATGGCAACGGGCAGCACGCCAGTAGGTATTTATCAGGAAATGGTAAAAAGCTACCAGCAAGGCTTGGTTAGTTTTAAGGAAGTGACAACCTTTAATCTGGATGAATATGCTGGTTTGCCAGTGACGCATCCAGAGTCATATCGCAGTTTTATGCAAAGCCATTTATTTAATCATATCGACATTAAGCCAGAAAACACCTATGTGCCTAATGGGAATGCCGAAGATTTAGATGAAGAAGGCCGTCGTTATGATGAGCTGATTTATCAAAAAGGCTTGGTTGATATGCAAATCTTGGGTATTGGGCATAATGGGCATATTGGCTTTAATGAGCCAGATGAAGCCCTATCCCGTTTTACCCATAAAGTGACTTTAAAGCCTGAAACTCGCGAAGCAAATAAACGCTTTTTCAACAGCATTGATGAAGTGCCAACTCACGCATTAACGATGGGTATGGGCTCTATTTTGCACGCTAAATCAATTCTACTCGTTGTAAAAGGTGCTGAAAAAGCGGAGATCCTTGATCGCACATTAAATGGCCCAATTACTACCCAAGTGCCTGCTTCATTTTTGCAGACGCACCCAAGGGTGATCGTATTAACGGATTGCGACGTGGATTATAAGCGTTCACATTCTTAATTTTATTGTAGTCTGGTATAAAAACACCAAAGGTTTAGGCCCGAGGTGTTTTTTTTTGATTAAATAGTGATTGGAATAAAATATGCGGGTCGTTTCTTGCACTTTTGCTCAACATGCAGAGCAAATTCTTTATATTTTTAACGAGGCTATTGCAAACTCTACGGCGCTGTATGATTACACGCCAAGGCCATTGGCCAGCATGGTGGCTTGGTTTGAGGATAAACAAAGCAATCAATTGCCCGTGGTGGGAATTGAAAATGATGCGGGTGTTTTAGTTGGATTCGCATCTTATGGAGCATTTCGTGTGCGTCCTGCCTATAAATACTCGGTTGAGCATTCTATTTATATCCACCCAGAGCATAGAGGCCAAGGCCTAGGCAAAAAACTATTGCTGCTTATTATTGAACAAGCTAAGGCTCAGGGATATCACACTTTGATTGGTGGAATCGATAGCGATAATACCGCTAGCATTGCACTGCATGTGCAGCATGGTTTTATCCATGCGGGTACGATTAAAGAATCAGGTTTTAAGTTTGGTCGTTGGCTAGATCTGGCATTTTACCAACTTATTTTGGCAACACCGGAATATCCTGTTGATGGTTAATCAAAGGAGGGGTTGAGTTTGAAAAAGATGCTATTGCTGGGGATTATCTTTTTAAGCGCGTGTAGTAGCACGCCACCCAAAAATAAAACGCCTTATCCCGTCTCTAAATCATTGAATAATATCCAAGCGCAGGGCGCAGGGCTGGAAGTGGTGATGTATGCCTTGGGCTTATTGGATGTGAATTATCAATTTGGCGGGAATAATCCAGAAGCGGGCTTGGATTGCAGTGGCATGGTGAGTTTTGTGTATAAAAACGCCGTGGGAGCCGTACTGCCCCATAATGCGGCGCAAATTGCTAATTTAGCGCGGCCAGTTGCAATGGATCAATTGCAAGCAGGGGATTTGGTGTTTTTTAATACCTTAGGAAAATCTTTTTCACATATGGGGATTTACTTGGGGGATGGGCGCTTTATTCATGCGCCATCATCCAAGGGGAAAATTAGAGTGGAATCTTTAGCTAGCCCGTATTTTGCTCAGCGCTTTGAAGGTGGGCGTAGTTTGCTGGCGCAAAACTAGCATTAGCAAGGCTACTACGCCGTGTCGCGCCGTTGGCCTTGGGGTAAGGCGGTAAGCTTACCATCTGGTGCATACAGCGGGCTGTTGTGGCTGGCCTCTAGCAGCTGCTGCATAAAGGCATTGATGAGATGCTGACGGGTTTCTATAAGCTTGCCATTGCTGCTATTAAATGCTGCAGCTTGGCGTGAGGCTTCTAGCAAAGCTTGCCATTCAATGAGAGAGCTAGGCAGCTCTGCACTAAACCATGCGCTTATATCACTATTTGGGCTAAGGCCTTGTTCGGCAAAAAAGAGGCTTAGTGCTAAGCCCGCTTGTTCAGCATCTAACGCGGTGCTTTGTTTCTTTTGTGTGATGCTTACCAACTGATCTAGCTGATTGGCAATTAAATACTCTTGCTCTTCTTTGAGTAAGCTGAGTAAGTTTTGCATGCTGCATTTTGCCTGATCCAGTAGCGGTGGCAAAGTACTCAACGGCAGTGCCGTGCTTGATATCATTTTACTTGCCTAGTAGTTCTTGTGCGCTCTGGATGATTTTGCCAGCAATTGCCTCGGTACGCACGGTAAAACGCCCTTCACTAATTGCTTTTTTAAGCGATTCAACACGCTCCGCATCAAAAGTGGGCTTAGTACTTTGTTCTAGCTGGCTCAGTTTAGCTGCCAGTGGGTTAATGGTTACGCTATCCACGCTTGAGCTGCGCTCCGCACTTGCCGCGCCGTTGCTCGGAACACGATCATTGTTGCGGCTGAGCGTTGGGTTGAGTGGTTTTGATGAGTCGATTTTCATGGTATGTCTTCCTTCGTCACCGGCCAGTGTGACTTGCTATTACTGTCATTATGCCAAGTATCGACGCAAATCGTAAAAACTTTAGCAATCTGTCTGCATATAAGGCGTCTCTGATGTGTTTTTATTGCTTTTTATTGATTTTCTTTCACGCTCGGACAGGCTTAGGGCATTATATGCCACAGATTGCTTAAACTAATTATCATGCAACGCTTTTAAATAAGCGATGCAATCATCAATGGGGATTCTGAATGAAGCAAAAATTTGTTTTAACCCTTATTAGCGCTGCTTTGGCATTAGGGGCGCACGCGGCATCTCGTTCTGGTTTGGATGTTGAACGTTTTGATAAAAATGTTCGTGTGCAAGATGATTTGTATCTTGCCGTAAATGGTAATTGGTTAAAAAACACTGAAATTCCTGCAGATAAACCATCACACGGCTCTTTTTTAATTTTAAGAGACCTTGCTGAATCACAGGTGCGCACTATTGTAGAAACCGCAGCAGGCCAAAAGGGCGCAGCCGGTTCTGCAGTTAAAAAAGTGGGCGATTTATATCAAAGTTATATGAATGAAGGGCTTATCGAGCAGCGCGGCTTGGCCCCATTACAAGCAACCTTATCCATGGTTGATGGTGTTAAAAATAATAAAGGGCTGGCGGCAGTATTGGCGTCATTTACGTCTTTAGGTATTCACACTCCTTTTGCTGCCTATATTGGGCAAGATGAAAAAAACTCAACGAGTTATATTGTTAATATCCATCAGTCTGGATTAAGCCTGCCAGACCGTGATTATTATTCAAAGCCAGATGCTAAGTTTGTTGCGGCACGCGCGGCATTAAATCTTTATTTTGAGAAGCTGCTGAAACTGTCGGGTGAATCCGCTGTAGATGCCGCAGCCTTGCTGGCGTTTGAAACTGAACTAGCGCAAGTGCAATGGACTAAGGTTGATAATCGCGATCCGCATAAAACCTATAATAAAAAAACACAGCTTGAATTAAATCTCCTTGCGCCTAATTTTGCATGGGCTGATTATTGGCAGGCGATGGGTTTGGCAGATAAAGCGGAGCCCGTCATTGTTTCTCAGCCAAGTTATCTTAAGGCGGTGGGTGATATTTTAGCTAAAACACCCATATCCACTTTAAAGGCTTGGTTAAAGTTTAAGGCTTTAGATCAATATGCCAATGCCTTGCCAAAGGCTTATGCTGATTTGGCCTTTGATTTTCATGGCAAAGCATTGTCAGGTGTGCCGGAGCAAAAGCCGCGTTGGAAAAAAGCCATTGCGGCTACCAATAGTAGTTTAGGTGAGGCCGTGGGGGAGCTATACGTCGCCAAATACTTTACACCTGATGCCAAAGTTAAAATGGATGTGATGGTTAATAATTTATTAGCTGCTTATCGTCATTCCATTAAAGATCTAACTTGGATGAGCCCAGAAACAAAGGTTAAGGCTCAGGAAAAATTGGCTAAATTTACAGTGAAAATTGGCTATCCAGAAAAATGGATCGATTACTCTACGCTAGAGATTAAACCCGATGATTTGCTGGGTAATTTACAGCGCTCGCAGCGCTTTGAATTCGCGCGTGAAGTGGCAAAACTAGGCAAGCCTATTGATCGTAAAGAATGGGGAATGACGCCGCAAACGGTGAATGCTTATTACAATCCAAGCATGAATGAAATTGTATTTCCTGCCGCTATTTTACAAGCGCCATTTTTTAATCCTTTGGCCGATGATGCAGTGAATTACGGTGCCATTGGTGGCGTAATTGGTCATGAAATTTCACATGGTTTTGATGATCAAGGCAGCCAATTTGATGGCGATGGTAATTTAGTGAATTGGTGGGGTAAGCAAGACGGCGTAGCTTTTAAAGCACTCACAAGTAAATTGGTTGCTCAATACGATGCCTATGAACCTATTGCAGGTAAGCATGTGAATGGGCAACTTACCTTGGGTGAAAATATCGCTGATCTATCTGGCTTGGCGGTGGCTTATAAGGCTTATCAATTGTCTTTGGGCGGTAAGCCTGCAGTTAAACTTGAGGGGCGTACGGGTGAGCAGCGCTTTTTCTTGGGCTGGAGCCAAGTTTGGGCTAGCAAAATGCGCGAGCCGATGACTTTGCAATTACTCTTGAGTGATCCACATAGCCCTGGTGAATTTAGGGCTAATGGTGCGGCGGTAAATAGTGATGCTTTCTATGAGGCTTTTGGTGTAAAAGAAGGCGACGCGATGTATAAGCCAAGCTCGGAGCGTATTCGTATCTGGTAAGCGTGGTGAAATAAGGCATCAGGGTTTTAGATGCCTTATTTATTCGGGGCATAGATAGTTATTGCGGCGGCAGATCATTCCTCAAAGAGATGGTCTGCCGCTGGTTTTCAATTGTTTTTCGCAAAGGTGCAGTGCATTAGTGTGCTAGTGCTGGCAGCGGTTTTTTACAATTGATCAGCCTTGAATACGGAAGGTGCGTGGGAATGATGTGTTGGTTTGTGGCCCAAACCAGCGATTAAATATTTGCTCTGCTTCACCGGTTTTTTCTGATTCAATTAATGATTCATTAACGATGTTCATTAGGCGTTTTTCACCTAATTTAGTAGCGATGGCCAGAATTTCGGTGGTGTTAGAGAAATTAGAAATCTCGTACTGTGATTTGTTTGGCATTTTGTTCAATGCCGCAGCCAAAGTTGGCTCGTCATTCATGACTGCGTCGATAATGCCTTGATCCAGTGCGCGTGTTGCATCAGGGATGTCTGCAAACGTGGTGATGCTGGCCTTAGGGTAAAGCTTACGAGAGGCGCTTTCGCCTGTTGTCCCTTTGGATGCACCAAGGCGGGCATTGGCAAGGGATTCGGACGTTGGGTAACGGCCTTTACGGCTTAATGCTTTTTGTGCTGCAACAAAATAGCCAAGGCTGCAGCTGACTTCGCGCTCACGCTCTGGGGTTTTGGTAAAAGCGGCGACTAAAATGTCAACTTTGCCAGCTTTCAAGCTTGCAATACGTTCGCCAGGGTGTAAGTCCAGCACTTGTAGTTTAACGCCCATTCTTTTTGCAATGAATGATGCATAATCAATGTCGTAACCTGAAAAGGTTTGATTGTCATTTCGTCTGGCAAAGGGTGGGTTGTCAGGTAATATACCTACGATCAAAACTCCCCGTGCTTTAACGGTGTCGAGTACATCGGCATGGGCCATCAGACTGATAGCGCTTAATAAACTTGCGATAAATATACGTAGCATAAATAACCTTGATCACCGTTTATTTGAATCAGCGATGATATTTTTCAAAAGTTGAATGGGCCAATGTCAGATAAAATGGCCTTATTTATTTAGAAAAACAGCAAGTCATTAGAAATGACGGCTTGCTTATCCTCCGAGAACTCAGTCATTTTATACGTGAACCGGCGTAAAAATGAAGGTTTATATTTTTTCTTTGATGCACATTTTATTTTTAATCCATCTAGCTGCGCTTATTTATATGTAAAACATAAATAATACGTTTTGTTTATCCTTTGTCTACTTATCCATCCTAGGGCAATAGTGTATAGCTATTCAGTGATGATGAACGACATATATAGTTAATATTGATTAGTGTGGCACGTAATGGATGCATCTTCCATCATGCTGCTCCAAATTTATTTAAATGGCATATTTAAATAAATTTTTTAATATTGATAAGGAGATATCCCCCTTATAATTGATCTTAATTAATACTGTTTGTTTAAGAAGCCTCTGATCAAAGCCAGCGGCTAGAATAGTTAAAGCTTCAAACACTGGGCCGCCTATAAAAAAGTCAGGCCAACTCAGTTTTGTTGATAGCGAGCAAGCGCTTGAGAAAAAGCATACTGGGCGTGAGCAATTTTTAGCTCAATTAATATTTTCAAAGCTTTATTGGTGGATCCCAGCTTTAGAGCGGGCAGTAAGTCTATCCGGCAGCAGATTGAGGCACAGGGAGCGTGGTCTGTGACTCCCAGCAAAGGTAATTCAATCAAAGGCCATGCGGATTTAGATCGAGGATTATATTGTTGCCGACATTGGGTCGAGAGTGCATTTGCATGACTGAAACATTACTAAGCAGCGGCATGTCTATACGATAAATTAAAACTGAATGAGGAAAGCGTTATCGCCATGGCATGTGCGTATTTAGGGTTGCCAATGTGAAGCGCTAGCAGGCCCTAGTTTGGGGCCCCTCATTTTCAATATTTGATGCCAGTCTGAGCATAAAAAATACTAAGGAAAATATTCTAGGGGTAGCTGCTTGCTGCGCTCAATAGTGAACAAGGTGCAGCAAGCAGCGCTGCTATGGTGGTTCTGGGATGATTTTTTTGCGGGTAAGCTTGGTAAGTAAGGCGTACGGCTTAAAGGAATCATTCCTTTATGGTTTACCAAGTGGTATGGCATCAGGGTGAAATAGGTGGTTTTGTAGCGCCTGCATGGCTGTTTGCCTAGATAGGGCGATATGCATACAGGCGGTGATCATGGATGTGACGAGTGTTGGGTCAAGGCTTTTAAGAAACATTTGAGGTGATAGTTCGCCTTTAAACATTTTTTGCGCCTCTCCCCATGCTTGCAAGGTGCCTTGATGGCCTAGGCAGCGGTAAAGAAAGGCGGTAACAGGGGAGGCGTTTAGGTCTAGCGCGGCTTCTTCTGATCGTCCTTGATCAAAGATTTGCAATAGCTCTTGATTGATATCCGCTGCGGTGTTGGCTTCTGGTAGGTAGTCTTCGGCACGCGCTGGTTTGCCATTGCTATGACGTATATCGCCCAGAAACATCGATATTGGCCCATCTCCGCCTGTTGCCATTGCAATCGCTTCAAGCATTGCAATGGTGGTGAGCTTGGCTGCCAAGAAATCGCAAGAAAAATAAATGTTGCGGCGTGCGGCGGCTTGTAAGTGCTGTAGATTTTCGTTTGAGGGCTGCTGCTCATACTGATGGAAAATGGCTTTCTCTTTTAGTCCTTGTAAAAATATTTCCATACGCAGTAGTGCCGCGCGATAGTCTTGTAGGGTGTAAGCGCCAACAGCATTAAGTGGGACATTTGATTCTTCTATCAGCAGCCAAGTAGAGGATAAAAACACTCTGGGGCGGCTCTGGGCAAATTCCATAACGTCTTGGTTGCTAAGGCTAATGGCATCTTGCATGACTTCATTAACATAAGGGCCGTAGGTTTCTACATCGTGCATGCCGAGCAGCTGGCGGCTTTGCTGGTGGATTTGTGCCGCGAGTTGCTGGGTTGCGGCATCATCCCTAAATGGAATGGTGGCTTCAATACAGGCCGCAATAGCGATTAGATCGCTGAGCGGTAACCAAGGTTTAAGCAGGCTGACGGCAACCACGGCGCTTAAAAATTCATTCATGCCACCATGAGGAGGGAGCACTCCGCCGGGGGTAAAGCTAAATAGTGCCGCACACATACTGACCAGTTGATTGGGGAGCGGGTCTGGCAGCGTAAATTCATTGTTTTTGAGTTGGCAGATATTGTTTAAAAGTGCGCCGGTGTTCTGAGGGAAGCCCCAGTCTAGCTGGTAGTAAACTAAGTCATGAAACAGTGCGGCAAGTTGTGCCCGTGGCCGTAGGCCTTCGCAAAGCTGGAATACATGGTCGGCGGTGTGATATTTGCGGGTGGTGTTTTCCATTGCACGGTGCACTAAAATAGCCAGCCGTTCAATATCTGGCATCGGCACATCAACTGACATTTGCTTAAAAGATTCGCTGAAGATATGGATAATGCGGTTGATTTTTGAATTACTCATTCTGGCCTCTTACTTTTGCGTCATGACAATTAAATCGCTCTGCTCACCCTTACTAAGCCGATCAAGGTGCAAGGTGAGTAGCGGATCCTGAGGATATTGCTGTGCCAGCTGATTAAAATCATTCGCTGTAGCGGCCCCATCAACCATAGCCTGATACAGCTTGCAGTATTGCTCTAGCGGCGCATAGTTGGCTACTCGCTGGCTGGTGACTGGCTCAAAAACCTGTAGTGGTTGGCTTTTTCCTTTAAGTATGAGCCGGCCTATAGGGCGAACTTCTGCATGCGAGCAGCCACTTAGAGTAGCCTGCGAAAGGCAGATGGTGGTGCCAAGGTGCTTATTCACGCTTTCAAGTCTCGACGCGGTATTTACGGCGTCGCCCAGTGCACGGTAGTCAAATAAAGTACGCCCTCCAAAATTACCCACGATCACTTCACCAGAATGGATGCCAATGCGTGTTATGCCAAAGGGGGTGCCTCTGGCATTGAGCGCGGCAGAATAATCGCTGGCAAAAAGATCCATTTCTAGTGCGCAATTTAACGCTCGGCTTCGGTGATCGGCCTGCGTTACGGGGGCAGAAAACATGATCGCCAATGCATCGCCCACAATCCGATCTAGTGTGCCTTCATATTTAAAAGCAATGGCGATCATTTGATCCAGATAATCATTAAGCAGGGCCACGGCATCGGCTGGGTCGAGTTTTTCCATTAACGCGGTGAAATTGGCGAGGTCGGTAAATATAAAACTGCATTCTTGTCGTCGCCCACCCAGCGCCATTGAATCGGGGTTGGCGATCAGATGGCTGACTCGGTTTGGGGATACATAGCGGGAAAAAGCTTGCTTAATCCAGCGCTGTTTACGCTCGCTCTGCCAGTGGTGAATCAAGCTGCCTAGAGTAAATGTTGTAATGAAGATCAAGGCTGGAGTTACCGTATCCAGTAGTAAAGCGTGTTGGCGAAAGGTATACCAGCCAAGTAGTTGAAGGATCAGTAAGCCAATCAGTGTGATGCTTGCCGCAAATAGCGCCCGAAATCTCATTGTGAGTAGGCCAATGGCGAGCGCTCCCAATAGGCTAATGATACTTTCTGTGGATCTAGCCCAACCAGGGCGCTGTAAAACGCTGCCGCTGCTAATTTGTTCCAGCATCTGGGCATGTACTTCAACACCAGGAATAATTTGCCCCAGTGGGCTAAAACGTAAATCCATCAGCCCCTGAGCCGAGCTGCCAATTAAAATCATTTTCCCTTTAAGTGTTGGGGCTGGGATTTGCCCTGCTAGCAGCTTCCATGCACTTAGGTAGCGGGCAGGATCTGGCTTGGCATAATGAATCCAAGCCTCGCCGTGTTCTGTTAGCGGAATGGTAAAGGAGCCAATACGCAGCGTATCTGGCTGGCCATTTGCTAGCGTTTTTATAATATAGTTTTGCCCGCCTTGGGCAACGCGTAAGACTTCTGCATCCAGCGAGGGCACCAGCTTATTGCCAAGTCTAAGTAGCAATGGAATGCGGCGCACTACCCCGTCTTGGTCTGGAATAAAGTTGAGTGCGCCATTGCCGCTGGCTGCATGCTCAAATGCGGGCAGTGCAACAATGGCGCTTTGAAAAGAATGCAGCCAGCGGCTGGGCTCTGGGCCTGCATAGACATAACGATATTGTGGTGTACTTTGCGGCTCCGGCCCAGTTTCACGTCTGACGGTAAGTCCTAAAACCACCGGCGCGGTTTTGATGCTCTGCGCAAAAATAGTATCGTGATTGGGTAGCGCGGTGAGCGCGCTTTTCAAGGGCTCTTGTAGCGACCAAAGCTCAGCCATTGCTTGTGGCGAGCTGTGATCTGCCTCAGCAAAAACCACGTCAAAGCCAATCGCTGCCACCTTGGCCTCTTGCAACTTATTGATAATGGCCGCCAGCCGAGTTCGCGGCCACGGCCATTGCCCAAGGCGGGCTAGGCTTTCATCATCAATATCGATAATTTGCACTGCTAAGCCAGTGCTATGGCGAGCAGACCCGTGCTGATACTGATCAAATAATTGATTGCGTAATGTTTGTAAGGGAGTGAAATCAGCCCAAAGTATTGCCAGAGCTAGCATGAGCGCGGCAATAGGCAGAAAAACATTGGCAGACTGAATTGAGAATTTGTGCATAGCTTTAATGGAGCTAAGTCTATCCTTACATAGGTCTATTGATTTTTAGCCGAGTTGCTTAATAAAATCTATATTGGCTGGTAGCTTGACGATTTTAACAGCCATTGCTAATAAAACCAGCAGACAGGGCTTTGTTTGTGTGTTTTTTTACTATCGAGCAACTAGGCTTGTTAGCGCCGTAGACCGCATAGTTAAACGGTCATAGACTGCTCAATACAAACACTCCGCGCTGCGGTGAGACAGTTATCAGAGGTGGGGGAAATCACTACACGATTGCTTACAATTGTATGCTAAGTTTAAAATCACGGGTGTAGATTGAGTGGGAGCAAATCATGTTTAAGTATGTGGTGTTAAGTAGTTGCGTACTTTCTTCGGCGCTATGGGCTGGGGAGGTGCCGATAGGATGGGTGAAAAATGTCACGGGCGATGCTACGGTCAGTAGCAATGGCGTGTTGATAAAGGCGGAGCCAGGTACAGCGGTCTTGCAGGGTAGTGTGTTGCGTACTGGTGCTAAAAGCAGCATGGGCATTACTTTTAAAGATGAAACCATTATGTCTTTTGGCCCAAATACACAAATGAGTGTTGATGAATACCTGTATGCCCCAGCACAGGGGCAGCTTAGCCTTGTTGGCAAACTAGCAAAGGGCACAATGAATTATGTGTCCGGAATTATTGCTAAATTACAGCCCGATGCCGTTGCTGTGAGCACTCCGGTTGGCATTATTGGCGTGCGCGGCACACAATTTGTGCTGAAAGTTGAGGAGTAAGGCATGGTGGCTGGAATTTTTCGCTCATTGATTATCCCTAGCGTGCTGGCATTATTGCTGCAGGCCTGCGCATCTGAATCTTATATTGTGCTGCTAGAAAACCCGGATGGGCATACTGGTGCGGTAACGGTGAGTGGCGCAAAAGGTAAACAGCTGATTAAAACGGCAGGGGATGGCGCATTACTGGATGGATCACAGGCTCCAGCTCCAGTTGCAGCAGATAAAATCCGTAAAGACTTTGGTGAAGCCATGGCAGCAAGGCCCCAAATCCCTAAGCGTTTTATTTTGTATTTTCAGTCTGATGCTACTTTAACGATAGAGTCAGAAGGGCAGTTGCCAGCAATTATCGCCGAAGCCGCTGGCCGCCCTGTTGTGGATGTTTCTGTAGTTGGCCATACGGATACGATGGGCAAGGCAGATGATAATACAGCACTGGCGCTGGTGCGGGCCACAGTAGTGGCTAATTTGTTAAAAGAAAAAGGGATGAAGTATCACGATATGACTATCGAATCGCACGGTGAGCGTAATTTGCTAGTCCCTACACCGGATGAGGTGTACGAGCCTAAAAATAGGCGAGTTGAGGTTTCTGTGCGTTAAGAGTGTGTTGTAGTAATAATAAGCATTAATTGAAAAAAAGCCCACTTTTATAAAGTGGGCTTTTTTGTGGGTGGGTGCTTAAACCGATGGCAGCAAGTTTGGCAGGCTGAAGTGATTAAACGCAGCACGGCTGATCATGGCGGCGGCTTTTTCGATATCTGGCGCAAAGAAGCGGTCTTTATCGTAGAAAGTCACCTCGGCGCGCAAGATGGCCTTGGCGGCTTCTAGCTTGGCCGATGCTTTTGCTGGCGCTCTAAAATCCACGCCTTGGCAGGCGGCTAGTAATTCAACCGCCAGAATACCTGCGGTATTTTCACTCATGTCTTTTAAGCGGCGCGCAGCAAAAGTAGCCATAGACACATGGTCTTCTTGGTTGGCCGATGTAGGCAGGCTGTCCACGCTGGCTGGATGGGCCAGTGATTTGTTTTCTGAAGCCAGTGCCGCGCCGGTGACCTGAGCAATCATAAAGCCTGAATTTACCCCGCCGTTATTCACTAAGAAGGCAGGTAGCTTGGATAAGTGGCTGTCGATCAACAGCGCCATGCGGCGCTCAGACAGTGCGCCAATTTCTGCAATGGCCAAGGCTAAATTATCTGCAGCAAAGGCCACTGGCTCGGCGTGGAAATTACCGCCAGATAAAATCACATTGTCGTCAGCAAACACCAGCGGGTTATCTGAAACGGCGTTGGCTTCGGTTAGCAGCGTATCGGCTGAGTTGCGGATTTGCGTAAGGCATGCGCCCATCACTTGAGGCTGGCAACGTAATGAATACGGGTCTTGTACCTTGCCGCAATTGGCGTGGGCTTCGGCGATTTCGCTGCTGCTTCCAAGTAAATCGCGATAGAGTGCAGCAGAATCAATCTGGCCTTGATGGCCGCGCACCGCATGAATGCGTGCATCAAATGGGGTGCGGCTCCCCATAGCTGCTTCGACTGATAAGCCACCGGCTACCGAGGCGGCAATAAATAAATCTTCCGCAGCAAACAAGCCTTCTAGTGCAAAAGCGGTGGAGGCTTGTGTGCCATTAAGTAGCGCCAAGCCTTCTTTTGGGGCGAGTACAATGGGGGCAAGGCCAGCAGCTTGCATCGCGGCTGCGCCTGTTACACGATTGCCATCAACAAACGCTTCGCCTTCGCCGATCAGCACGGCGCTCATATGCGATAGCGGCGCTAAATCGCCCGATGCACCCACCGAGCCTTTTTGTGGAATCACTGGATAAATTTGATGGTTGAACAGGGTGATCAGCGCTTCAATCACTGAGCGGCGAATGCCAGAAAAACCACGCGCCAGCGAGTTGATTTTCAGCGCCATCAGCAAGCGCACCGTGCCGTTTTCCATCGGCTTGCCAATGCCCGCTGCATGCGAAAGCACGATGGAGCGTTGCAGCAGCTCCAGCTCTTCCGTCGCGATTTTGGTACTAGCCAGTAAACCAAAGCCGGTGTTAATGCCATAAACCGTGCGCCCTTCAGTCAGAACGCGTGCCACGGTAGCGGCGGCGGCATCAATGCCTGTATGGGCCGATACATCCAGCGCTAGGGTGGTGATGTCATTACGGGCAATTTTGCGTAAGTCCGCCAGCGTTAGCTGACCTGGTTTGATGGTGAATGTGCTCATTTCTTTATCCAGTGTGTTTGTATTTTATGTGGCAAGGGTATGTAGGGTGGGCACCTGTGCCCACGGGGCGGTGGCAAAATTTGCCGCTTATGGAGATGAATCCATGGCACGCGTCATCACGAATTCTCGCCACGCGTGGGCACAAAATCGTGCCCACCCTACATTTTTTTATGTGCTCTGTGTCTACAGATCTTAGGGTTTGCAACGCTGCCTTTTACTTCAGCATCGGCAAATCTAATCCTTGCTCTTTGGCGCAATTTTTGGCGATATCGTAGCCTGCGTCGGCGTGGCGCATGACGCCGGTGCCGGGGTCGTTCCACAATACGCGGCCCAAGCGCTTGGCTGCGGCGTCTGTACCGTCAGCCACAATGACCACGCCAGAATGCTGCGAAAAGCCCATGCCGACGCCGCCACCGTGGTGGAGCGACACCCAAGTTGCGCCGCCTGCGGTATTGAGCAGCGCGTTCAAGAGCGGCCAGTCGGATACGGCGTCCGATCCATCCAGCATGGCTTCGGTTTCGCGATTTGGGGATGCCACAGAGCCAGAGTCGAGGTGATCACGGCCAATCACAATCGGCGCTTTTAACTCGCCATTTTTAACCATTTCATTAAAGGCCAGCGCAAGGCGGGCGCGATCTTTCAGGCCTACCCAGCAAATACGTGCTGGCAAGCCTTGGAAGGCGATGCGTTCACGCGCCATATCTAGCCAATTGTGCAGATGCGGGTTATCTGGGATTAGCTCTTTGACTTTTGCGTCGGTTTTATAGATGTCTTCCGGATCGCCAGACAGCGCTACCCAGCGGAAAGGGCCGATGCCTTCGCAAAACAGCGGGCGTACATAGGCGGGCACAAAGCCGGGGAAGTCGAATGCGTTTGTTACGCCTTCTTCCAGCGCCATCTGGCGGATGTTATTGCCGTAATCAACGGTGGCCGCGCCACGCGCTTGTAAATCCAGCATCGCTTGCACTTGCTTGGCCATGGATTTTTTGGCGGCCTTGGTCACGCCTGCTGGATCTATTTTTTGCTTTTCACGCCAGTCGGTCACGCTCCAGCCCTGCGGCAGATAGCCGTGTACTGGGTCGTGAGCGGAAGTCTGGTCAGTCACAACATCCGGAGTAATGCCTCGGGCCACCAGCTCGGCAAACACATCGGCGGCATTGCCTAATAGGCCAACGGATACAGGCTTGCCAGCTTCTTTTGCATCGGCCACGATGGCCAGCGCTTCGTCCAAGGTGGTGGCTTTGCGGTCTACATAGCGCGTTTTTAGGCGGAAATCGATGCGGGTTTCATCGCATTCCACGGCAATCATCGAAAAGCCAGCCATGGTGGCAGCCAGTGGCTGAGCGCCGCCCATGCCACCCAAGCCGCCGGTCAAGACCCAGCGCCCCTGCGCAACGCCGCCAAAATGCTGCTTGGCCATGGCCACAAAAGTCTCGTAAGTGCCTTGCACAATGCCTTGGCTGCCGATGTAAATCCAGCTGCCTGCGGTCATTTGGCCGTACATCATCAGGCCTTTTTTATCTAACTCATTAAAGTGCTCCCAATTGGCCCAGTGAGGCACCAGATTGGAGTTTGCCAGCAGCACGCGCGGCGCATCAGGGTGCGATGGAAACACGCCCACCGGCTTGCCGGATTGAATCAGCAGCGTTTGATCGTCTTCCAGCCGAGTCAGCACCTCCAGAATCTTGTCGTAGCATTCCCAATTACGCGCCGCACGGCCAATCCCGCCGTAAACGACTAAGGATTGCGGATACTCGGCCACTTCGGCATCAAGGTTATTTTGAATCATGCGAAAAGCGGCTTCAGTCAGCCAGCTTTTACAAGTCAACTCGCTACCGCGTGGCGCGCGAATAACGCGGGAAGGATCATGGCGTGGGTCAGTCATGGTAATGGCTCCGGTTGGTGTGTATACAAAACCTAAATCTTGAACCACGGAGTGCACAGAGAACACGGAGTTACACGGAGAAAATCAAGCGTTAGCTTGGGTGTTAAAGCTTATTTTGTAGGGTGGAACCCGCCGTGCTTGGCATGAAGCGCCACTTAATCGGCTGATTTTATCTGCCCTACAAGCACTTGTTGCTTTTCTCCGTGAGACTCCGTGTTCTCTGTGTCCTCCGTGTTTTAAGGTGTGGGTTCTTTAATTTTTTGAAACGAATGGTTTAAAGCTTCTGCAAATGCTCCATGCCAATCTGGCGGCGGCTTTTGCTCCGTGGCTGTCGGTGTCAAATAGGGGGTTGAATTCCACTAAGTCTGCTGCGACGAGTTTTCCGCTGGCGGCAAGCAGTCGGCTAAGGTGTTCGATCACGCTGATTTCCACGCCAAAGCCTGCTGGGGCAGAGACGGCGGGCATTTGTGCTGCGGGCAATACGTCTAAATCAATCGTTAGATATACCACGTCGACTTGATCGATAAAGCTTTGCAGCTGCGCCTGTGTTGCAGCTAGCTGCCACGGTGTCATGTCGGTATCGAGCCGCCATGTGGCTTTGAGCCGTTCTGCTGTGGCAAACAGTGCTTGGGTATTAGCCGTTTCGGCCACCCCCATACATAGGTAGTGAAAATCTTGTCCACGTTTGGCGCATGCGGCGGCGATTTGGGCGAAGGGCGTGCCGGATGTGGGTTCCGCCGCTTCTCGCAGATCAAAATGCGCGTCGAAATTCACAATGCCGATGCGCTGGTTTGGGTAAGCGTTAGCAATCCCTAGCCAGTGGCCGTAAGCCGTTTCATGTCCGCCACCCAGCACAAGTGATAGATGACCGGCCTGAATATGTTGGCTCACCGCAGTGGCAAGGCGTTGGTGGGCGGCATCTAAATCACCCTCTTCACAGGCCACATCGCCAGCGTCGTAAAGCGGTAGAGTGGGGTGATAAGCCAGATTAGCCAGCGCCTTGCGTAAAGCCACTGGCCCAGCCACGGCTCCCACGCGCCCCTGATTGCGGCGTACGCCTTCATCACAGGCAAAGCCAAGTAGTGCAATACCTGCAGGCTGATTTACAGCTAAGGGCTGCACCACTTGATGCCAGCGCCGCGCCGCATCGCCTTCAGCAGCATCAATACGCCCAGTCCAAACGGTCATGGTTTTATCCTGTTAAAAAATATTAAGAGTGCTAAATCTTGAACCACAGAGAGCGCAGAGGACACAGAGTTTCACAGAGAACTACAAAGACGGCTGACCCGCTAATTGATAGATGAAACGGGTGGTTTACACGCTCTCGTAGTTCTGACGATTAAGTAGGTCAGATTTTCTCTGTGTAACTCTGTGCTCTCTGTGACCTCTGTGGTTCAGGGTTTAACCATATTTCTAATCCCTCTGAATACTCGCTGTTTGAGTAGCGGCGTGCCTAGGCTGTAAATTATTTCGGCGGGGTGTTCGATATTCCAGACTAAAAAGTCTGCGACAAATCCTGCGGCTAGCTGGCCGTGTGTCGCTTCGCGCCCCAGTGCTTGAGCTGCGTGGCGAGTGGTGCCGGTGAGGGCTTCTTCTGGGGTAAGGGCAAACAACACACAGGCCTGATTCATGGCAAGGCGGATAGAGGCGAAAGGGCTGGTGCCGGGATTCAGGTCGGTTGATACCGCCATCGGTACGCCAGCTTCCCGCAGTGCGGCAACTGGTGGTTTCTGAGTTTCGCGTAAAAAGTAAAATGCACCGGGTAGCAGCACCGCCACCGTACCAGCGGCTTGCATCGCAGCAATGCCTGCATCGTCGAGGTGTTCGATATGGTCGGCGGATAGGCCGTTAAACTCGGCTACTAGCGCTGCACCGTGCAGATTGGATAGTTGCTCTACATGGCCTTTTATTTTTAAGCCGTGTTTCTTTGCGGCTTCAAACACGCGGCGAGTTTGCGCGGGGCTAAAGCCAACGCCTTCACAAAATACATCCACCGCTTCGGCCAGATCCTCGCTGACGGCGGCAGGCAGGATGCGCGAAATCACTTCATCGATATATGCATCGCTGCGGCCCGCAAATTCGGGCGGCAGGGCGTGCGCGGCGAGTAGAGTGGTAGCAATTTCAACTGGATAGTTGTCCGCAAAGGATCTTGCGACTCGTAGTTGTTTTAGCTCGTCATATAGGCGCAGCCCATAGCCAGATTTAATTTCCAGCGTAGTGACGCCCTCATCCATTAGAGCCTGCAGCCGTGGCAGGCTAGCTGCGCATAAATCGGCCTGCGATAAATCACGCGTGGCATTAACGGTAGAAACAATGCCGCCACCTTCGGCTGCAATCTGCTGGTAGGGCACGCCGGTTAGGCGTTTTTCCCATTCTGCGGCGCGGTTGCCGCCGTACACCAGATGAGTGTGGCAATCGATTAGGCCAGGGGTAATCCATAGACCAGCCACATCAATCACTTCGCCACGTAAGCCAAATTCAGCTAGCGCCTCTGCCTGCGGCAAGATGGCATAGATCTCTTCGCCCCGAATCCATAGTGCGTGATCATTTAAAACGCCATAAGCCGCTGGCTGTTGCGGATCCATGGTGGCAAGACGGGCATTAATCCATAGCGATTCGGTAGGCTGGCTCATGTGGACTCTGTATGGTGAGTAATTGTATATACATTTACTCATTCTAGACTTGATGTCAAGCAGGGAAAGCCGTGTTTGCGCTATTTACTAAAGTATAAAAAGCAAAATAGCTTAGCGTGGCATGGGATATATCGGGCCGCAGCTAGTGATTTGCTTGCGCTGTGCTGGAGTGCATAAGTTTGATTTTTATATAAAACAGCGACTTATCTATTAGTTAGTCTTTTATTCTTAAGCCTTGCTTGACCTATTCAGTGATGCCCCGTATATTTCGGCCTCTCGCTGCAGCACACACAGCAACACGGTGATGTCACAGCGAGACGATCTTTAACAAAATACAGTCGATGAGTGTGAGTGCTTGGTTCGGAAGCGAAACAAGTGCTTGCATTAGTATTGAGTATTCAGCGATGGATGCTCAGAATAAAGTAAGCCAGTAAGTACTAGCTTAGAGATTAAACTAAAGAGTTTGATCCTGGCTCAGATTGAACGCTGGCGGCATGCTTTACACATGCAAGTCGAACGG